>DXHF01000393.1 GCA_019113605.1 Candidatus Paenibacillus intestinavium | reverse complement strand
CTGGTACTGCAGTTGATCTCGCTTTTGTTAACTTCAGGGCAGAGTTCATTGATGGTACATTTGGTACGATCAAAGGCAATCAGCTGACTTGGAGCACGACTGACGGTAATGGCATTTCTTTTACTGGCGGGAAGATGACGGTCGCTAATAAAGGGCTGTTCACGGTTACCGCGCAGAAGGATAGCGCTAGCATCACGATGCAAGTTGTGGCGAAAGCTCCAAGCGATACAGACTATGTGTTGTACGAGGAGAACTTTGACACTCTTGCTAACGGCGCTATGCCACAGGGCTGGACGAGAAAGCAAGGTACGACTGCAGCTAAAGCATCAGTGCAGAATAACGCCTTTGAAATCGATGCGCTTACTGGGTCGGACAACCCTACTCGCGTGCTATTGCCCGATTATTTAGCCGCTTTCGGAGACTACAAAGTCGAAGCGGATGTCACGTTTGTGCAAGTGAACAATAATTCACGATGGAGTTCCATTATGCTCCGCGTTCAAAACCAGGACTTTCCGTATTATCAATTCTGTGTTAGGCAAAATGCTGCAGCGGCAAACGGCGTTGAATGGTCCCATAGGACGACGAAGCCTATCCCAGACGACTGGGAAGTTTTTGAAACAAATTCGTATGGCAGTGCAGCGCTTGCACTTAATACAGCGAATAAATATACGGCAGTAGCTCAAGGTAATCGGGTTCAATTCTCGCTCAACAATACTTTGTTGTTTGACACCGATGGAGCTTCCGCCTATTCCAAGGGACATATCGGCTTTCAGGCTAACGGAAGCAAAATTCGACTGGACAACGTTCGTGTTACGTTAGTGAAAAGTCTTCAGCACGATCAAGGATATGTAAAGGCAGTTACTGGCACTCCCGTTGATCTTGCTTCTATCAGCTTCACGAGCGAAGGTACATCTGACATCATCAAAGGCGATCAGGTGCAATGGAGCACCGCTGCTGGCAATGGTATTTCCTTTGCTGATGGGAAGATGACAGTCACGAATAAAGGGGTGTACCCGATCAGCGCGAAAAAGGATGGTGCTACTGTAACGATACAAGTCGTGGCGAAAAATCCGAGCGACACAGAATATGTGTTGTACGAGGAGGATTTTGACGGTCTTGCGAATGGTACTATGCCGAAGGGATGGACGAGAAAGCAAGGCACGACTGTAGCTAAAGCATCTGTGCAGAATAAAGTCTTTGAAATCGATGCGCTTACTGCACCGGACAACCCGACCCGCGTACTATTGCCCGATTATTTAGGAGATTTCGGAGACTATAAAATCGAAGCAGATCTCACGATTATACAGGCGAACAATGATGCACGATGGGATTCTATTATGTTCCGTATTCAAAACAATGATCTTCCGTATTATCATATGGCTGTCAGGAAGGATGCCCCGTTGGCAAACGGCGTTGAATTTTCTCAAAGGAATGCTGACAACTCCTGGACCGTAAATGAAACAGGCTCGTTCAGTGAAAAGATCCAAAGCAGCAAAATGTATCGCTACACGGTGAAAGCACACGGTAATCGGCTTCAAATATTGATCAACGATGAGCTGTTGATCGATACTGATGGTGCTTACGCCTTTACGAAGGGGAAAATAGGTGTGCAGGCTGACGGTAACAAAATGCGAATGGACAACGTTCGTGTTACGCTGCAGGACGAGTTGCCTCCGCTGCCAGCCGATCTGTTTGTACGAGTAACAGAGCCGGAAACGAAAATCGCGCTTGCGCCGACAGTAGTAACCGAGCTGGAAAGCGTCGAGCAATTGGCAGAGCTTACTGACTCGCAGTTTAACAAGCTTCCGTCGACAGTGTTCTTGCATGTGAACAAGGACTTAACGGTTACTAACTCTTCTGGTCAGACGGAAATAGGAAGCTTGGCTTCCGTACTTGCGACGATCAACAATAGAATGATACCGTCCTTCTATGTTAAGGACGAGCAGACGGTGGACGCATTGGTTGCCTATTTGAAAAATGTCCGTATTGAGGATGCGAATATCGTTTCCAACAATGGCGAGCTTGTGAAAAGAGCACGTGAGGCTTATACAATTATTCGTGGAATCGTTGACTTTACCGCCAATACTGATTGGTCTGCGGAGAAATTGCTGGAGATCCGCGGAGAAACGAATATCAGTCAGGCCAAAGTTATATTGCTGCCGCAGAATGCAGCTTCCAAGGATAGTATCACTTTTCTTCAGAAGCTCGGAATGACTGTATGGACCAAGGAGCAAGCGGTTGCTGGCGAGAAAAATTTGGCTATCCATACGCTGATCACCGCTGGGACGAACGGTATCATAACCGATTCGCCGCTTCAAGCGATCGACGCGCTGAAGCTTTATTCCAATAAGACGACGCTTATTCGCAAGCCGTTTATTGTCGGACATAGAGGAATGCCTTCCATCGCGCCTGAGAATACAATTGAGGGTAATAGACTGGCTATTGAAGCAGGTGCCGACCATTTCGAGACTGACGTATATCTTACCAAAGACGGCGTTCCGATCATTTTTCACGACGCCACATTGCAGCGCACTACAAACGGAACAGGATATATTGAGGACTTTACGCTTGCAGAACTTAAGCTACTAAATGCAAACAAGCAGTTTCCGACAGCGTTTCCCAATGTGAAAATTCCGACGTTGGAAGAGCAAATTGATCTAGCGAGAGCAACGGACACCGTCATTCAGACCGAAATTAAATCAACGAATCCTTTGGTGATTGACGCTATCGTTGAGCTGGTCAAAAGAAAGAAGGCACAAGATCTTATCACTGTGATTTCATTTGACACCAATCAAATTAAACGCATGAACGAGCTAATGCCTGAGATTACTACCGAATTGGTTACCGGTACTGGCATCAGCAAAACTTGGGATGTGAATCGTGCTGTACGTCAAACACTGCTTGCCATTCAACCTCTCAATGCGGTGTTCAATGCGAACTATTCGATACTCAGTCAGGAATTCATGGAAGCAGCAAAGCATCGCGGTCAAGTGATTGCGCCATGGACGTTCAACAACCGTGACGATCTGATCCGCTTCTACATGTACGGCACTTGGGGGCTGACAACGGACTATGCGCACTGGGCTTCCGACTGGACAGCCTCGATTAAGCCGAATCAAGAGCAGTACACACTGGACGAGAAGCAAAGCGTCGACGTATTCGCTGAAATTGAGACTTACAAAGGTGATGTAATTAAGGGCATAGCACCTGTAATCGTTCTACTAGACGGTGAGGATATTGTGGAAGTGAAAGGCAACAAGGTTACAGGCAAGCAGCCAGGTACGGCGCATGCGTTGTTACGCTACACGACAACGATTAATGCTAGTAACCAGTATGACATTTACACGCAGCCTATTACGATTGTGATCGAGGAGGAGACTGCGACAGAGCCTGGAGAAACTGAGCCGAGCTTCGATACGAATAATGACGGTCGTGAAAGTGTTGCCGATCTTGCAATTATCTCTGCCAATTATGGAGCGACAAGCAGTGATTCCGGCTGGCAGTCTATAAAGGTAGCTGATCTCAACCAAGACAATGTAATCGACGAGCTTGATATTGAATTAATGATGGGGCAGCTTTTCGCTAGTTCCCGTTAACGAAAGCAATGTGAAGCTGCAGTGAGCTGGGAACAGACTTGCTGCGGCTATCCAAAAATGAAGTTTTAGGAGGGACAGATTTGAAAATTTTAAATCAGAGTTATCAAAAGTTACTTATTTCTCTATGCATATTCTGTTTAATTTTGGCTTCATTTCCGCCAGCTCCTGCTGTCGCAGCAGGGCCAGAGGAGCCGGATCTTTCGAATTATATTGTAGACCAATTTAACGCCGAGACTCTTGCTAGTCATTGGTCGATCATTAAGCCAAATCCAGCTAACTGGAGTCTTACGTCGAACGAAGGCTTTATGACGATTCATACGACAAAAACTGATATATACCAAACAGACAATTCTCAGGACAACGTATTTTTGAGTAATCTGGTCAATGCGAATGATAACTTTGAGATCGTGCTCAAGGTTGAAGCTGAGGTTGTAGAAAACCATCAGCAGGCAGGCTTGATTGTATGGCAGGACGCCGACAATTTTGTGAAGCTGTCACATGTTTACGACAATGGCTCCGTACTGGAATCAGCTTACGAGCTGAATGCGAAGTATATGAAGCCGATTAATCCAACGGTTCCTGTGGACAGTCATACGCAAATATTGAAAATTCGCAAAGTCGGCAATCAGTATACGACGTACTACTGGAATGGAGATTATTGGGCTCAAGCTGCTGCGGGTGCAATTACAGCGAATCTGAGTAATGTGAAGGTTGGTTTTTATGCCAACAACGTCGTTTCCAACCAGCGCATTCATGCGAAATTTGACTATTTTGCAGTTCGCAAGCTTACAGAGGGTGTAGATCTGGAGCCTGCCGAGCTAGATTTGAAAATTGGTGAAACAGCGCAACTGATCAATGTAGCGGAAGGCAATGCAAGTTTGAATTGGGAGTCAAGTGATACTAATATTGCGACAGTCAGTGCAAATGGCCTTGTTACTGCTATCGGCTCGGGTCGGGCAATCATTACAGCAGCTACAGTTTCTGGAGACTTTAGTGATAAAGTGTTCGTTACAGTAACTGATCCTAATGCAACAGGCGTGCTGTATGAAGAAGACTTTGAGGGTGAACTGGAAGGCTGGACAACCTATGGCGGAAATTGGACGCTGGCCAACGGACAATATAACGTAGATAGCGGAGCTGGCAATAAGGCGGTTCTTGATAATATCGACTTTACAGATTTCGTATTTGAAGCGGATGTTAAAATTACTAGCGGCGACCAAGCGGGACTTATTTTCAGAGTTAGCGAGCCAGGCGTTGGCGCGGATAAGCTAGAAGGCTACTATGTTGGTATTAATGCTAAGACCAAGCAAGCTTTACTTGGCTATTTTACGAATAATACTTGGAAGGAAATTGCTTCGAGAAATTTGCCAATTAACTACGATCAAGCATATCCGATTAAAGTCATCGTAAACAAAGGTCATATTCAAGCTTATATTGGGGATAATCCACTGAACGAACAACCATATCCTAAGTTTGATCTACTATATGACAAGCATTTGACATCAGGCAAGATCGGATTTCGTACCCATTTTGCAGTAGCTTCCTTCGATAATATTCGCGTATCTGCATACGAAGAAACGGTAACAGGAGCAACCTATACGAACTCCATAATGCCAAACATTGCAGATCCGCATGTGCTTTATCACGAGGGCATCTATTATTTATACGGAACGCATACGCCAGATTGGCCTACTATGGTAAACGGGATTAAAGTATATACGTCAACTGATCTGGTGAACTGGGAGGAGCAGCCGGGCTGGGCATTGCATCGTGACGATTCATGGGGCGAAAAACAATTTTGGGCTCCTGAAGTCATTGAGCGCAACGGCACGTTCTACATGTACTATGCAGTAGAAGAGCATCTTGCGGTTGCGACAAGCGATAGCCCGCTTGGACCGTTCAAGCAGGAAGTTAAGCAACCAATGAGTAATATACGTGAAATCGACGCACATATTTTTACCGATGATGACGGCAAAACGTACATCTATCTAGTTCGCTTTACTGATGGCAACGCGCTATGGGTGGCGGAGATGAACGATGATATGTTGACTTATGATGAGTCGACGATGAAGCCGGTGTTTGCCGCAACGCAACCTTGGGAGAATAGCACAAAGGCGCCAAGAGCGAAGGTCAATGAAGGTCCGTTTATCGTGAAGCATAACGGTACGTACTATATGACATATTCCGGCAATCATTTCGAAAGTCCGGATTATGGCGTTGGTTATGCGACAGCAGACAGCCCGTTAGGGCCGTGGGAGAAGTACGAGTATAATCCAATTATGAAATCAAATCTTGTTATGCCTGGAGCGGGTCACCACTCCATGATCTACACAGCGGATAAGTCCGAGCTGTTCATGGTATATCATATGCATAACGATATTGGTGTAACTGAGCCGAGAAAGCTGGGAATTGATCGCGTACAATTCGTGCCTAATCCTAACGGCGGACCGGACATTATGGAGGTTTGGGGGCCGACTTTGACGCCACAGCCAATGCCGAAAAATGGCAATGAGCAGGAACCAGGAGAGGAGCCAGAACCTGAACAACATGCGGCAAGCATTGCCGGAGCTGTTCAAGCTGAGGTTGACTCCGATGTAGCGTTGGTTTACAGCTTAAATAACTTTACAGATTCACGCTTTGCTACTATTTACGCACAGGATGTAACGGTTCAATATGATCCAGCTCATCTGACCTTCAAGGATGTAGCATCGCTGCGCGACAATAAGTTGATTGTTTCTGCGGAAGAGCAGGCACCGGGCGAAATTCGTTTGCTCGTTGCGAGCAAAGGCGAGGCACTGGATATTAATGGTCAGTGGCTACAGCTTAACTTTACGGCAAAAGCATCTACGACTAGCAACACAACGGTAACATTGAGCGATATCGTAGTGGCTAACAAAACGGGATTAGAGCTGGAAATTGAAGACGCAGCTCATGCGTTGAAGATTACAGCGAAAAACATACCTGATCCAGGCCCAGGTCCAAGCCCAGATCCAGGCCCAGGCTCAGATCCAGGTCCGGTAACACCGCCAACGGAAGGCTCGGGCGGGGAGGTTGTTATTAAGGACGGAAAGGTAACTGTGAAGCTTGATGAAAAGAACAGTACGAAGTCGATTCCAGTAGAGCAATTGAAAGATGCTGCATTGGAATTGAAAACAGCGGGTAGCAGCTTGAATATTTCAGCAGAATCTCTTGCTGAGCTGCTTAAGCAAGCAGGCACAAACAATTTGCAGGGCACGACGGTCGAAGTAAGCGTAACGGGAGCAGCAAGCAGTACGCTGCAAGCGCCGGTAGCTGGTTCTCCAACGGAGGCGAAGCAAGCTAGTTTAGCGTATCAGTTTGCACTACAGCTGAAAGCAGCTGATGGCAGCATAATTGTACTTAAGGATGCTCCAGCAGCTATGGAGCTGACACTAGACTATACAAGTGGTTTTGATCGTGAGTTACTCGGCATCTACCGCTACAATGAAGCAACGAATGTGTGGCAGTATGTTGGCGGAGTTATGAATCAAACTGCGCTGCAAATTACGACAACTGTCGATCAATTCGGCACGTATGCAGTATTTGAATTCAAGAAAGCATTTGACGATGTAGCAGCAAATCACTGGGCAGCAAGAGCCTTGCAGGTACTAGCTGCGAAGCATGTTGTGAACGGCACAAGCGAAACCAACTTCACGCCAAATGGTAAAACAACGCGCGCCGAGTTTACGGCAATGCTGGTAAGAATACTTGGCTTAAGCAAAGCAACTGCGACAGCACCATTTAGCGATGTAGCGAGTGGAAAATGGTACGCAGATGACATTGCGGCAGCCTACGAAGCAGGTTTGATTCAAGGTGTATCGGCACAACAATTTGCGCCGGATGCCAACATTACACGAGAACAAATGGCAGCACTGCTTGTTCGCGCTTACGAGAAGCTGCATGGCGGCATCAATGTGAACGGAACAGAGTATACAGCGTTTGCCGACAGCACGAAAGTATCTGGCTGGGCACAAGTTGAGATCAGCAAGGCAATTGCTACTGGCTTGATGCAAGGCAAGGACAAAGACATGTTCGATCCAGGCAATAACGCGCTTCGTGCAGAAACAGCTCAAGCGATGTATAATTTGCTTCAGGCACAATAAGAGAACGGGGCTGTCCCAAAAGTCATAGAAATGACTGAGGGCAGCCCCTTTTTCAAAATTTTCACACAAAAAGAAACCGTCTCTTAGTAAAATGGAAGCGCGACCCACCATTCGAAAGGAGACGGTTTCTTTGTCAATTCAATATACTATCTATGGATCAACTTTATCTACCAATGGATTTAGAAGAGGATATTCTTCCCAATCACCATGTTTGTATTGTTAGCTTATAGTATCTACTTGCTGAACAGTGAGACGGTATTGTTCAGTTCGCTAATATGATTCGTTAATAGCTGAGAAGAAGCTGTAACTTGCTGAAGTACGGCTACCTGTTCCTGCTCCATGGCGGAAATTTCATCGATTTCCTGCTTTATGGAATCAGCTCGAATTTCTACTTCCTTTATGAGCTGATGGATGCGGTTCAACCGTTCACCGCCATTACCTATTTCTTCGGTCATGGAATGTATTTCGACCTGTGCGGTCACATTTGCTGCATGAATAGCTTGATAACCCTGCTGTGCTTGCTTCGCTACACGTTCTCCTATATGTAGTTGCTCGATACTTTCCTGCATACGATATCGGATCGTCTGAACGGTATGTTTAACGCTATCCATTTTATTATCAATTTGTGAAGAGATAGACGATGTTTGACCCGCCAATTGCTTGACTCTATTTGCAATTACAGCAAATCCTCTACCATGCTGACCGGCAGTTTGTGCTTCAATTGTCGCATTAAGCGAGAGAATATTAGTCTCTCCAGATATTTTACGAATAAGCTGTACCATCTCTGCCATTTCGTGATATAGCTCATCCAAAAGCTTTGCGTCATGGTCAACGCGAGTTACGGTTGTTTTAAGCTGGATGAACTGTGCCATAAAGCTTTCGATTTGCTGATTTCCTTCATTAGCAATATGGAGAGTATCGAACGCTTGTACATTTATTTCGTGCGAATTAGTTGTAATCGTTTGGAACAACAGAACTAGTTCATCAAATTCTCTTACGGATAGTTGAATATATTCATCATGCTCATATAAAGAGTGGGAAACTTTTTGCGCGGCTAAAGCGATATCTTCTCCAGCTTTTTGGTTTTCATAAAGTCCTGCTCCCATTTGATTAGAGGAAGTAACGACTTGATCATTCGTTTCTTGTACTCTTCCAATAATCGTCTGTAGCGTCTCAAACATCATATTGAAGGCATCGCATAGTTTTCCGATCTCATCACGATTATGCGTATAAATAGGTGCCACAGATAGATTTCCTTGAGCTAGCTGAGAGACGCTCTTACTTAATCGGCGTATTGGAACGGCTAATGAGTTAGAAATGAACCATGCAATACAGAGGGAAACTACTGAGACCGTTATAAATACGGTAGCATAAATGAGAACCGTTTGTTTGAATTGAGCAGTAATGATATCTTTTTCCGCTGCATTGATATTAAGTTTAGTACGGATAAGCTGCTGTAAGTCTAGTTCAACTAGATCCGTTATTTGAACAATAGATTCAAAGGTTATATTTTGCTCGTCAACAGTTGCTTTAGAATGAATCTGCTTCTCTAGTTTGTCTAATTGAGATTTAAGAGAGTCAATCGTTTTATGAATAGCATCGAATTTTTCAATTATAGTGATGACGTTTTCAGTCTGCTCTAATGCATGCAATTCATTCTCTAGATGGTTGATCATAGTGTGATGTCTGCTCTCTTCGAAAGTTTGTCGTCCACTGACTATTTTTTCGATCTCAGGATCAAAATCTGCTTTGAGTGAGCCTGTCAGTGCGTTAGTTCTTTCTGTCGATATGAGCATGTAATTGTACTTGTCGGTATATTTGTGGAATACCATCATCTGAACACCGCTTACTGTACCCATCATCAAGAGAATCAATATAAACGCGATAATTAATTTACTTCGAATTGGGCGGTGCCTGTACCAGCTAAATATGAACATTTTATTCCTCCCACAAACTTATTATTAACTACTTGATATGCTTCTCTTGTACACAAAAAGTTACAGTGAAAGCATAAGCTTAAGTTATTTATACAAACCATACTTCATAACGATATCGGAGTATTTAGCCTATTCGGATATTTTGTGTAAATTTATGTTAAATAAATCGATTCAAAAAACACTACATCTTCGTGAACATAGAGATGCAGTGTTTTTTGCTTTTATTGAAGAAAAGAACCGAATACTATACAAAATAGCTTTTGTTTGTAAATACAATGATGGTTGAAATACCTAAAATAAAAGAAGACATAAAAAAAGAGTGTTTATAAAAGGAGGAGTGGAGAAATGAGTGGAGACGTATTATTGAAGCTGGATGATGTAAGTAAAACATTTCCTGGTGTGAAGGCACTTAGTGACGTGAGCTTCACCCTCAGAAAAGGTGAGGTCCACGCATTAATGGGAGAGAATGGTGCGGGGAAATCAACTTTAATAAAAGTATTAACAGGGGTTTATTCGATGGACAAGGGCAAAGTCCAGTTGAATGGTAAGGAAGTAGCGGCAAAATCGCCACAGGATGCGCAGACCATAGGAATTAGTACGGTTTATCAAGAAATTAATTTATGTTCTAATCTATCTGTAGCAGAAAATTTGTATATCGGTCGTTTGCCTAAGCGCAGAGGATCTATTGATTGGAAGCGAATGAATGCGGATAGCGAACGATTGCTGAAACGGTTAAATCTTAATTTAGACGTGAAGCAGCCCTTATCTGATTTCTCAGTTGCTATTCAACAAATGATCGCCATTGCTAGAGCAGTTGATATGTCTAGTGGAGTTTTAATATTGGATGAGCCAACCTCCAGCCTTGATGCTCAAGAGGTGCAGCAGCTGTTTGATGTGATGCGGAAGCTTCGTGATGAAGGCATGGGAATTGTATTTGTTACTCATTTCCTTGATCAAGTTTATGATATTACAGATCGTATTACAATTTTGCGAAATGGAACATTAGTTGGTGAATATGAGACGAGTAAACTATCAAAAAACAGCCTTGTTTCTCATATGATCGGTCGGGAATGGAAGGAAGAGGATGAGCATCGCAAAAAAGAAGCAACACATACCTCTGAGGTTGTGATGTCAACGAATAGCTTAACGAGAATGGGATCAATCAAGCCTGTCAGTCTGTCCGTTAAGAAGGGAGAGGTCGTCGGATTGGCTGGTCTATTAGGCTCTGGTCGGTCTGAATTCGCAAATCTCATATTTGGTATTGATCAATCGGATAGTGGTGTATTGACGATTGGCTCTGAGGAGATGCAGTCGATGAACCCTAAGAAGGCGATCCGTAAAGGAATTGGTTTTTGCCCAGAGGATCGTAAAATTGCAGGTATTGTAGGAGAGTTAACAATCCGTGAAAATATTGTGCTAGCGCTTCAAGCTAAAAAGGGGATTTTTAATTATATTCCACTGAAGAAGCAACAGGAGATTTCCCAGAAGTTTATCGATTTACTACGTATTAAAACACCTAGCATGGAGCAGCGAATTGATAATTTGAGCGGTGGAAATCAACAAAAGGTTATTTTGGCCCGTTGGCTAGCAACTGAGCCTAATTTGCTTATTTTAGATGAACCAACTAGAGGTATTGATATCGGTTCAAGAGGAGAAATTCGTCGACTTATTTTGGATTTAGCCAAATCAGGTCTGTCGATTTTAATTATCTCTTCCGAGCTACAAGAAATGATTGAATGTGCGGATCGAATCGTTGTTTTGCGTGACCGCATGCAAGTGGGCGAGATTAGCGGTGAACATATGAACGAAACGAGTATTATGAAAATGATTGCAGAAGGAGGCGGGAGCAATGAGCAATATTCACAAACTGGTAGCTAGTGCCATGCGTACAAAAATAATTTGGCCGATTACTGCTTTAGCCGCTATCCTATTGTTTAATTTATTTTTTGTTCCAGGTTTTTTTAATCTTGAAATTAAAAACGGTCATCTTTTCGGAAGCTTGATAGATATATTGAACCGTGCTGCGCCAATCATGATTATTGCTATCGGAATGACGCTTGTCATTGCGAAGGAGGGCATTGATATTTCGGTCGGTTCGGTTTTGGCTATCGCTGGGGCGGTTGCTGTTTCATTGATCGGAGTTGTGCCGCTATGGATAGCGATTATCGCTGCAATGATTGTCGGAGTACTATGTGGGCTATGGAATGGTGTATTAATAGCCTATCTTGGAATTCAGCCAATGGTTGGGACATTAATCTTAATGACGGTAGGTAGAGGAATTGCCCAATTAATTACAGAAGGCAGAGTATTGACTACAGATAACGCTGCTTTCGGATTTATTGGCAAAGGATATCTACTTGGTCTTCCATTCTCGATTTTTATAGCAGCATTCGTTTTTCTATGTGTGCTTTATTTGAAAAAGCGTACAGCTTTTGGTTTGTTCTTGGAAGCAACGGGAACGAACAAAATTTCCAGTGAGTACGCAGGTGTTGAACCACGAAAAATCTATCTATTTGTATATATTGTGTGCGGACTATGTGCGGCAATTGCCGGACTGCTAGTAAGTTCTAACATTAGTAGCGCTGATGCTAATAATGCCGGATTGTGGATAGAATTAGATGCTATTCTAGCCGTTGTAATTGGTGGAACCTCTATGCGTGGAGGACGTTTCTTCCTGGCAGGCACGGTTATCGGCGCATTATTTATTCAATCGCTAACGACAACAATCTATTCAATGGGAGTACCACCTGAAAGAATTATGGTCGTGAAAGCAATTGTCGTTATCGTTGTTAGTTTGATGCAATCTGATCAATTCAGAAAGATGTTCCAACAGAAGAATAAAAAGGTGGTGATCGGATGAAGCTGAATCTCCGAATTAACCAAAATAACATCATTGTTTTATCGACAT
>DXHF01000392.1 GCA_019113605.1 Candidatus Paenibacillus intestinavium | reverse complement strand
TTATTGAAGAATTAGGTGAACAGCCTAAAAAGATGAACATTTTGTTTAACGAACGCAATGAGTGGGCAAAATTATTAGTAGAGTATAAAAGGACAAAAAAGACTGCCCGAACAGCTAATGATCAATTTGAGCAGTTAATGAAGAGTCGTACTAATGAACTTCTCGATCTGTACCTATTAGCACAAAGTTTACAGGATCAAGACTGGTTAGATTCAATAGTGAGAAAATTAACCCAGCTGGGAGCTCAAACTAAGCCTGCATAAAGCAAAACATTGCGAAATTTGTAGTTATACAGTATTATAATTCCAATATGTGTCGAACGTTTCAATTAATTTATAGCAAATGGAGAGAATGCTCGTGACGGTAACAATATATGATGTAGCAAGAGAAGCAGGTGTTTCAATGGCAACGGTTTCCAGGGTTGTGAATAATAACCCTAACGTGAAGCCGGCCACTCGTAAAAAAGTGTTTGAAGCTATTGATCGTTTAGGTTATCGACCTAACGCAGTTGCACGTGGACTAGCAAGCAAAAAAACAACAACGGTTGGCGTTGTTATTCCTGATATATCAAATGCTATTTTTGCTGAGGTAGCTCGTGGAATTGAAGATATCGCCAATATGTATCATTACAATATTATTTTGTGTAATGCGGACAAGAAGAAAGATAAAGAAATTCGCGTAATTAATACATTGCTAGAAAAACAAGTAGATGGTCTATTGTTTATGGGTGGTGCAGTTACGGAAGAGCATCAACAAGCTTTTAGAACAGCGAACATTCCAATTGTACTATGTGCAACTTCGGATGAATCAGGAGAAATGCCTTCTGTTGATATTGATCATGAAACAGCTGCATATGATGCGGTACAATCATTAATTTAGCAAGGTCATCGTCGTATTGCAATGATTAGTGGAACGCTAGAAGATCCATCAAATGGATTTGCTCGTTTTAGCGGTTACAAAAAAGCATTAGCTGAGGCTGGCTTAGCCTATGACGATACATTAGTTCGTATTGGTAATTATCGCTATGAATCTGGATCGGATGCAATGCGTTACTTTTTAGAGCTTGCTAATCGTCCATCTGCTGTATTTTCAGCAACGGATGAAATGGCAATTGGTGCGATTCATGCGATTCAAGATAAAGGGCTACAAGTTCCTGCAGATATTTCTGTAATTAGTGTCGATAACTCACGTATGGCGTCTATGGTTAGACCATTGCTGACGACAGTTGCCCAACCGATGTATGATATCGGAGCGGTTTCTATGCGTTTATTAACGAAGCTAATGAAGAAGGAAAATGTCGAACAAGCGCAAGTTATTTTGCCGCATGAGTTAATTGTTCGCGAATCTGTAGGAGGTAACTAAAGTAATGGCATACAACAAGATTGGCATAATTGGAGCAATGGTAGAAGAGATTGAATTGCTTCATCAAAATGTGAAAAATGTTCAGCAATCGACGAAAGCTGGCATAACTTATTTTGAAGGCACATTACATGGACAAGCAGTTATCTACTGCAAATCTGGCGTAGGTAAGGTGAATGCTGCCATTTGTACGCAGGTGTTATTGTCGATGGATGTAGATTGCGTATGGTTCACAGGTGTGGCTGGAGCTCTTGATCCTAGATTAAATGTAGGAGATATCGTTATTTCTAGCAGCGCATTGCAGCATGATATAGATGTCTCGCCACTTGGCTATGCTAAAGGTGTTATTCCATTCCAGGAAGTGTCTGAGTTTGTTGCTGATGAAGCCTTAATTAAGATCGCTGTTCAAGCTAGTGAAGCGTTGTTCCAAAACCGTACAGTGGTGGGTAGAATTGTTTCTGGCGATCAGTTTATCGCTAGTGTTGATAAAGTGCAACAATTACATGAACAATTTGGCGGAGCATGCGCGGAGATGGAAGGTTCATCTGTAGCACAAGTTTGTTATGCGAATAACATTCCATTCATTATTATTCGTTCAATGTCGGATAAAGCGGATGGTTCTGCCGATGTGACTTATACGGACTTCGTTGTAGAAGCAGCGAATAATTCATATGCAATCATTGATTATATGGTTTCTAATTTACAGTCATAGTCTAAAGTAGTATATAAAAAGCGCTCCAAGGCCGAATATGGCTCTGGAGCGCTTTTATGATGAGTTCGACTTGATCCGAAAAAATAGACTTCAAATATCTTGAATCAATATGTCAGCTACCATTCGATTGCGTTGTGTTATTTCTTCTCGCCTTGGCATAGCTGACATAATATGAGGCTCATCCTGCCAATATAATGGTAATTCATCGGTAGCATAGCTGCTCCAATAACTTCTCCATGCTTCAGGGAGCGGGAGAAGCTCTTGCTTCTTGAATTGTTCTACTAATTCATGATCATTCATCGCTAACCATACATGCGACCATGCTCGCGGTACAACCCGCCATAAATCATAGCCACCGCCTCCGATAGCTACCCACTTACCTTGACAATATTGATGGGCAAACTTATGGATAATCGTAGGGATTTGTTCATAAATACGCATAGAACAATGAAGGTGTGAAAGTGGATCATATGTATGAGCATCACAGCCATGCTGGCTGACGATAAGATCGGGTTTATAATGTTCAATCACCTTAGTTAGTGTAAGTTGAAAACATTCGAGCCAGGAGTCATCTTCTGTATAAGGATCGAGAGGCATATTGAAGCAAGCGCCGTAGCCATGATCTAGACCTTTTTCATAGTGGTACCCTGTGCCTGGGAAGAGAAATTTTCCCGTCTCATGAATCGAATAGGTGCATACATTGGGATCAGCATAAAAACTGAATTGTACTCCGTCACCGTGGTGTACATCCGTATCGATATAGAGAATTTTAACTTGATGCTGCTGCTGAATATATTTGATCGCAATAACCGCATCATTATAAATGCAAAAGCCTGCAGCGCGATTTTCGAAGGCGTGATGCAATCCTCCAGCCAAATGGTAGGCGTGATCTGTTTCACCTGACATAACAGCTTCTAAAGCACTTACAGTGCCCGCTACAATCGAACAGGCAGCTTCATGCATCCCTTGGAAATAAGGTGTATCGTCCCCATGCAATCCGTATTGCTCAGCTATATCAATGACTACATGATTAGGCTCGCTGCTGCTCAGCGCTTTAATTACTTCGATATAATCTTTACTATGAGCAAGTGGCAGGAGAGGCTCTACATCAGTTATCGCAGGCTCTTGTATTTGATGAGGCCGAAGCGCACCAATATGTTCTAACAAGCTTATCGTTAACTGATAGCGAATCGGATGAAAGGGATGATCGCTTTGAAATTGATAGGCATTCGCTAATGGAGAATGAATGAAGACAGGTTTTGACTTCAACATAAATACAATCCATTCCTTTCTGTATGCTAATCAGTTTACTTAATACATGAAGCGACTGCGGAAACGAACGCGATCAAATCTTTCAATGGAGGAAAGAGGTACTTCTGATCCTATTTTGACCATTAAGCAATTTGCTGGATGAGCACAGATTTCTTCATCATCAGTTGCGTACCAGATCATATCGACCGTCTGCATTAATTTTTCCATCATTTTACGATAATCCCATACATTTAATCCGCTGCCTTCTAGATCCCAATGCCAATAATATTCAGTCGTATAGACGATCATATTGTCAAGCTGCTGCTTGGCGAAAGAAAGCTGAACGAGATCTTTTCCTAAGCCGAGTCCACGATAGTTATCAGAGACTTCTATAGCTCCGAGCTCCACAAGATCAATCATTTTACCTTTAGACCAGCGTTCGTATTCGTCTGGATAATGAAACGTTACATATCCGATAATATGCTGATCGATTGAAGCGGCAATAATTCTACCTTCAGGCAAGGAAGCGATTTCAATTAATGCTTCATGCTGCTCTAATGGACGTCTGAATGCATCAAGCGCTGTATCCATAGTCATATTACGTAGTTGCTCAGGAGCAATAGGACCGGAGATTATAATGTTTTTTTGCAAGGAAGGGACATATTTCTCAATCAATTGAAAACGCTTTCGATGCTCCATTGCCAATCTCCTTTTATATGAAATAATATTATTAATGAATAATTTAATATAATATAACTATATACTAATTATCGCTAGATTTGAATTAGGTAGTGCAAAGTAATATAGTTATGATATAATAATTTCCATGAAAGCGCATACCTTTATTATAAATGTTTGAAATTAGGAGAGTGATCCAATGAACGAATTACATCAAGAGCGTATTGCTGCAACGGTAACTAATGGGAACTTACAAAGCTATGAACAAGCACGTGAGAATTTTTCATGGGAACAAATTGAACAACAGCTAAGTTGGTCAACTACAGGTAAAGTTAATATGGCATATGAAGTAATGGATCGTCATGTGGACAACGGTAAGGGTAATAAAGTTGCGTTAATTTATAGTGATCAACAGCGTGAAGAGAGCTATACCTATGCACAATTAAGCAAGGGAAGCAATCAATTTGCAAATGCACTACGAAAACTTGGTATTCATAAAGGTGAGCGAGTATTTATATTTATGCCGCGCACACCAGAATTATATATGAGTGCACTTGGCATTATTAAGGTAGGAGCCATTGTTGGTCCGTTATTTGAAGCATTTATGGAAACGGCAGTGAAAGATCGTTTGGCCGATAGTGAAGCAGTTGCTATCGTAACGACACCTGCGTTATTATCTCGCATAAAGCGTGATGAACTACCTGCCTTGAAACATATTATTGTATTTGGTGATGATGTGGTAGAAGGCGACGGTATTTTATGCTATGAAAGATTAATGTCTGAAGCTAGTGATGAACAAAATATAGAATGGGTTGATAGAGAAGATGGTCTAATTCTTCACTATACATCTGGCTCGACAGGTAGACCGAAAGGTATTTATCATGTTCATAATGCAATGGTTCAGCATCTTTATACAGGTCAAATTGTATTAGACTTGAAAGAGGACGATATATATTGGTGTACAGCAGATCCAGGCTGGGTGACGGGTACTGCATACGGTATTTTTGCTCCTTGGCTCAACGGTGTCACCAATGTAATTCGAGGTGGACGCTTTAGTCCAAGTGATTGGTACAGCGTTATTGAGAAGTATAAAGTAACGGTATGGTACAGTGCTCCTACTGCATTCCGGATGCTGATGGGTGCCGGCGATGAAATCGTTAATCAATTTGATCTAAGCAGCTTACGTCATGTACTTAGTGTAGGAGAACCGCTGAATCCAGAGGTTGTCCGTTGGGGTATGAAAGTTTATGAGCATCGAATTCATGATACATGGTGGATGACTGAAACAGGAGCACAATTAATTTGTAATTATCCGAGTATGGATATTAAACCAGGCTCAATGGGTAAACCAATCCCAGGAGTGGATGCGACTATATTAGATGATTACGGTAATGAGCTTCCACCATATCGCATGGGGAATTTAGCAATTGGTACACCTTGGCCGGCTATGATGCGTAAAGTGTGGAATAACGAAGCGAAGTATGAGGAATATTTCCGAATTGAAAGCTGGTATGTGTCAGGTGATTCTGCATATCGCGATGAGGACGGCTACTTTTGGTTCCAAGGACGTGTTGATGATGTTATTAACACGGCTGGAGAGCGTGTAGGTCCATTTGAAGTTGAATCTAAGCTGATTGAGCATCCAGCAGTTCTAGAAGCCGGAGTCATCGGTAAGCCTGATCCGATTCGTGGAGAAATTATTAAAGCATTTATTGCTTTGCGAGAAGGTTATATAGCATCAGATGAGTTAAAAACAGAAATTTCACAATTCGTTAAAGTCGGATTGTCAGCTCATGCTGCACCACGTGAAATTGAATTTAAGGATAAATTACCGAAGACGAGAAGTGGTAAAATTATGCGTCGCGTGTTGAAGGCATGGGAGCTTAATCTACCTACAGGTGATTTGTCTACGATAGAAGACTAATCTGCTGACAGAAAATAGGGGCCATCGCTCAGTCATTTTAAGACTAAAGCGATGGCCCTTTTAGGTTGTTACATATTATTGCACGACTAGTTTAATCGATTGAGAAGACTCACCGGTTTGATTTTCAGCAGTGACGATATATGCGCCACCAGGTTGAACACCGCTATGTTCAATACTAGTTCCATTTGAGGAACCAAGTAATTGATAATTCCCATCGTTAGCAGCGCTATAATACAGATGGTAAAGCGATACTTGTTCAGATAACGGATTTGGAGCCCAACTAATAATGAGATTGAGTCCTGAGTATTCGGCACTCAATCCAGAAGGAGCCGCTGGAAGTGCAATCGTTGTTGAATCGTCACCACTTCCGCCGTTACTATCTGGGTTCGTTGGATCAGTTGGATGATCCGTTTCACCGTCAATGTCAGGTAATGGATGCGCGTTGCCTGACGTTACCATTAAGCTTGGATTGGACTGATTTCCGACAATATCAACAGACACAACATAATAGCTCGTGAAGTCCGCAGCATTGGCACTTACTGTCATCGAATAGCTATCTTTGCTGTAAATGATAGAGTCGCCGTATTTCGCGTATTCTCCATTGTTAACGGAGCGGAATACACGATATCCTACGATATCAGCTGCTTTGCTGTTAGTGAACGTTAATACGCCGTTGTTCAAGCGAACGTTCGGTGGAGCATCAGGTATAGAACCATCATCTTCACGAGGGTCTGTAACCGATGGTGCGTCTCTCCCAGCATCAGCAGGGACGTATACGGATAGATCACGACGACTGCTTGCGGCTAGTTTTGCTTGAGCTGCTTTTAGATCGAGCATAAGTTGATCTAAAGGCATTTTACGAACGATAACAAGCTTTTCTGCTAACATATCTTCTGGTGTCAATTTATTAGGAACATAGTTAATACCGTTATATTCAACAACCTTCATATTGACTAATGTATCGTCAACCTTTTTCGGAATGAACGGTTTGTTGAACCAATCTGTAACGACAAGTCCTGCTTGCTTGTTAAGCGCAGATGGGAGCAAACCGCTCGTTGAAGATACCGTCGCTTTTACAAGATTATCAGGCTGAACAAATTTTTTGTTTTCGAATAATTGTGGCTGCTGTTCTGTTAATTGATTCATAATAAGTGCCCAGAGCGAGCGAGCTCTTGTACGACCTGCTGTTGTTAATGTATGAGTAGGCTTCTCGTAGCCAGCCCATACCCCTAGTGTAACGTCTGGTGAGAAACCGACAAACCAAACATCACCATAGCTTTGTGTAGATCCCGTCTTACCACCGAATTGAATATCTCGATAACCTTTCAATTGGCTAGTAAGCGCATGTGCGGTTCCTGAACCGTCAGCAATAACCGTTCTTAGCATATCAGTCATCAAATACGCACTTTGCTCGGAAACGACACGCTTCGGTGTATCCTGATGCTCATAGACAATTTTTCCATCTGTATCTGTAATTTTTGCGATCATGAACGCATCATGGAATACCCCTTTATTAGGAATAGCGCCGTACGCATTCGTAAGCTCTTCTACTGTCGTACCGTTGAGCAGACCACCAATTACACCAGTTTTTGCGGAGTAATCACTTTCTGCGATCGTAGTAATACCTAATTCTTTAACGAAATCAAGTGCAACTGGTATTGTAAGTTCTTCGTTATAAATTTTTAGCGCTGGAATATTCAATGATCGATTAAGTGCTGTACGTGCAGTGACTAATCCAGCGAATCTACGATTAGCGTTCATTGGAATATGAAATCCCTTTTGACCATCTTGTAAAATTAATGGTGCATCATCAATAATACTTGCTGGTTGAATTAATCCTTTATCAATAGCAGGTAAGTAGGCTGCTATTGTTTTCATTGTAGAACCAGGTTGACGAATCATTTGAGTGGCGTGATTAAGCTGTTCTTGATAGAAGTCACGACCTTCAATCATACCTAATATAGCACCTGTTGTATGATCGATTAGAATTGCACCAGCCTGCTCTACACCTTTTTCTGTACTATCAGCAGTAAAGTTGTCAGGGTTGCTACCAATCTCTCGCATAATATCGTATATTTCTTTGTTGATCGTCAGATGAACATGATAGCCACCTCGAAGTAGTTCTTCACGGGCATCTTCAATTAAATTAGCATTTTCGGGTAAAATCAAATCTGCAACTGTTAGTTCTTTATTCTTTTGTAATAGTAATACTTTTGCAGCTTCACGCTCAGCCTCTAACATAAGGAAAGGATACGTATTGTAAGCTTTCTCAGTTGGCTCAGCAATCGAAGCGCGAATATCGAATGCAAGTGCTGACTTATATTGGGTCTCATCAATTTTTCCGGTTTCAAGCATACGACTTAATACTACGTTTTGACGCTTAATCGCATTGCCAATACCTTTTTCATTATGTTGCCCAGAGCCAGTAAAGGCAGTGTACGTTGATGGTAATTGTGGTAAGCCTGCGAGATAAGCAGCTTGAGCAATATTAAGCTTGCTCAAATCTTCAATGCCAAAGATCCCTTTAGCGGCAGCTTGAATGCCAAATACTTGATATCCGTTAGAGCCATTGCCGAAAGGCATTTTATTCAAATAAGCAGTAATGATTTCCTCTTTTTTCAAAAATCTTTCCATCCGCAAGGAAAGGAAAATTTCTTTGATCTTTCTACTGTCTGTACGGTCCAAATTAAGGAATACTCTTCTTGCAAGCTGTTGTGTAAGCGTGCTCCCACCCGTTTGCGTATCTTCATTGAAAAGCTTTTCCTTGACGGCACGACCAAGACCCCAGGCATCGATACCTGGATGTTCAAAGAAATGGCTATCTTCAGTCGCTACTAATGCATCAATTGCGATTTGAGGGATGTCATCATATGTAATTACGATGCGATCTTCATCTGTCCGTAACTGACCGACAAGTGTTTCATCATTGAAATATACATAACCTGTCATAGAGTACTCAGCAACTTTGCTTTGAATATAAGATTGTGATCTTATATCTTCACCCTTCACATTGGCTGCAACATAGCCTGCAACAACACCGCCTGCTAATAAACCGCCAAATATGACGAACAATAGAATCCATTTAATTGTTAAGAAACTAATAAGTACAAACCAACGCCATTTTCCATAAGGAAGTGGCTGTGATTGTTGTTCCTCTTGCATATTTTCACATTCCTCCTCTAGCATAACGGAAATATTATACCATAAATGTGTTAGATAAGTATATTTTTCGCATAGAAGCTACTGTCGAATGTTGTATTTAATAATAGAATAGTTGATTTTCACGATGAATCAATAGACGTATTTGTAATAAAAAATGAAACCAATATTGGAAAATGATGTATTACTGATTGTAATCATGTAATATAAAGTGGATGGATAGTATAAGTAAAGGAGGAGGGGAATGGAAACTTTATATTGGGGATGTCTCATATTCGGTATTTTGTATACCATTGTTGTCGTTATATTTGGAGATATTCTTGCGGGAGCAGTTGATGCTACTCTGGAATGGCTGCAATTTGACAACCTACCATTTATTCAGCCGATCACTCTAGTCGGAGGGTTAGCTATTTTTGGTGGATCCGGAATCTTACTAGCACATTACACGGATTTGGCAACAGTATTGGTCGTATTAATATCGATAGGGATCGGAATCATTGGTATAGTTTCCTTATACTTTGTATATGTGAAGCCAATGGAACAAGCTGAAATGTCAACAAGCTATTCAATCAACGAATTAGTAGGTAAGGAAGCACTTGTAACTACTCCTGTTCCGGTAGAAGGATTTGGAGAAGTAATCGTGAAGACGATCGCAGGTATTACGAGTCATATCGCAGCTAGCTATAATAAGCAGTCTATTGCAAGTAACAGTCAAGTTGTCGTTGTAGAAGTCCATGACGGTATTTTGTATGTGGCAGAAATTCATTTGTAATAATAGGTAATGCTTTCGAAATGACGTTTGTTTCAACGGAAGTCAATCGAATAGCGACAAAAAGTTTAGGAGGTAATATTGAATGAATGAAATGTATATAATCCCCGCAATTGTAATTGGAATTATTGTAATTATTGGTATAGCTTTTTGGGCAAGATACAAAACGGTTAGCCCTGATGAGGCGATGTTAATTACCGGATCATTTCTAGGTACACGTAATACATTGGTTGATGAATCAGGTCGTAAGGTGAAAATTATTCGTGGTGGCGGAGCATTTATTTTACCAATATTTCAACAGGCACAATTTTTATCACTTTTGTCTCATAAATTAGATATTGCAACACCAGAAGTTTATTCCGCACAAGGTGTACCTGTATTCTCCAATGGTGTAGCTATCATTAAAATTGGCGGCGCTGTGGAAGATATTGCGACGGCTGCGGAACAGTTTCT
>DXHF01000391.1 GCA_019113605.1 Candidatus Paenibacillus intestinavium | reverse complement strand
GATCGAGCATTCCGAATTGGTCAGACAAGACAGGTTCAAGTACACAAATTTATAACTATTGGCACTTTAGAAGAGAAAATAGATGAGATGATTGATGGAAAACAACAATTGAATGATCAAATTGTACGTCAATCAGATCAATGGATAACAGAGTTAAACACAGATGATTTGAAGGAATTGTTTACGCTGCGAGACTCTTGGCTTAAGGAGTGATCAGAATGAATACTATAAATGAACTAACCGTAGCAAAGGAACAGCAAAAAGAGGAGAGTGTAGCGGAAGCTGCATCTCCTTCAACTGCAAATTCTAACTGGAAAGCACTCTATCGAGATATAGCTGCTTATGCGAAAAACTTAAGAAAATCGAATGAGTAATCGGGCGATACTACGTGTATTAGCGCATAAAGTGATCGTACGTAATATCATGTAATATATAGGCAAGGAAGAAAATAACGGATGGATTTTCATAATGATGCTGAATATGCGTTAATTGTTGCTCGTACTTGCTGACATAATGAGGATTATTACGCATTTCAAGATTGCTTTTAATAAGTGCGTCAAGTTTATCAGCGATGTCTACTAGCATTCCTTCATAGCTGTCGTCTTTGGCATGTACGAGAAAGTCCATCATATCTTCTTGCATGAATGCTGGTAAATTACTAACCATATCACGGGCAACTTGTTGTTCATAATTGATAAAAGCTTGCTTTATTTCGATTGATGATCGTTTGATCGGTGAAGCAACATCTCCGCTAACTCCTTCAACAACATCATGCATAATAGATTTCCCAAGTATCGCGTACATATTGATTTGTTCTTGATTATATTTCTCTTTTTCGAGATGAGCGTGGAATAAACATAAGGCGGCGACTCGGAAAGAATGTGTAGCATCATTGTCTGGGATAAGATTAAAGCTTCCTCCCCAACGATCAATAAGATCTAGATTGAGAATATAATCGAGAAATTGAGCAATACCTTGATCTTGCTCTAACGCTAGTAGTAACCATCGAATCGATTCGAATTCGCTATTCATCAATGAATTCCGTAATTGTTCAAATTTTTCGGTGAAATAGCTTTGATGCTGTAAGTTGCTTTCGCGCTTGCAGAACAGCATCGCGTCGAAAGAATCGATCGCTTTCACGAGCTTACCTGTATAACTATCATCTTCTGCGTGCACGATATACTCGGTGAAACTCGGCTGAAGTGACTTAGAAAGATAGGCAACGAGTTCTTTATTCACTTCGTTTTCTAGTTTCTGTATATGAGGTGAAAGCGTCTGCTCTTTTTTGGTGACATATTTAATGGAGCCCGTTACCGTTTCGTTCAGATCATGCAGCAATGCTTTGCCAATTAATTCTGAGGGTAAAATTGGCTTATGATATAAGCGGCATTCTATAATACTAATTAATACAGCAATTGCTCCACAACGAAAGCTATGACTGGCAGCATTATCCCTGTATCTTGGAGAAAACTCTTGCCAGCGAGAGACATACTGCATCTGAAAAATCGCCTTGACATAATGACTATTATTCATCATTTCACCCCATCAGCTTGACTATCGAAAGCTTACTTTTTGAACCTGTATTGTATGTTATTATAACCTTTATTACTAGAAACAACTACATATTGGAAAGCAAGTAACAACAATTCCATTTACAATAAATTAATAATTGTATATATAGCCAAAGTAACTAGACAGAGGTACGATGGTAGTACTATTTACTCAAGGAGAGGGAACTATGTTAAGTTTTCGCGCAAGACTAACTATTATAATCATTTCAATGGTCGCACTATCCGTAGTTGCTTCTGGATTATTAATGCTGAAAACATTTAAAGAAAATCATATTCAAGTATTAGAAGAAACATTAGAACGAGAGATGCGTCTTATTGCAGCGCAGATGGATTGGGTAGCGGGTAATGATAAAGATGTAATTGAATATTACACCAATCAAGCTGTGATGCTGCAAGAGCTTATGGATTCACGCGTTACATTTATTACAGCAGAAGGTATCGTATTAGGAGATTCAAGTTTTCGCGCGTCTGAAATGGATAATCATCGAAATCGTGAAGAAATTATTGGGGCATTGGAAACGGGCATTGGCAAAAGTATACGTCCTAGTGAAACTCTTCACAAAAACATGCTGTATGTAGCGATCCCGGTAACAAGTAACACGAATGATAAAACGTATGTTATTCGACTTGCGATGAGCCTTAATGAGGTTGAGCAGTCGATTAGTAGCTTAACGATGGTTCTAATCGTTGGTCTAATTATTTTATTCGTTATTGCGGCGTTAATAAGTTATCGAATAGCGCTTAGTTTAACAAAGCCGTTAGAGAAAATTACACAAGTTGCGAAGCGTATTAAAAATATGGATTATCGTGCACGTGTGGAAGGAATTAAGCAGGATGAAATCGGAGAACTAGGTAATGCGATTAATGCTATGGCGGATAGTCTGCAAATTCAGATGGCTAGAATTCGTCAAAATGAGAACCATCTTCAAAGTGTCCTATCAAATATGATCAATGGTGTAGTTATGATGGATGCCAATGGTTCCATTCTTATTATGAATGAACGAGCTGAAAATATTCTCGGTGTCTCTGCACGTAAATTAATCGGTAAACCGTATAGTGACATTAAGCAGCAATATGAACTTTCGCAATTAATTGTGGAAGGCTTTGATACGAAGGGATTTATACATGAAGAAATTACGTTCTACTATCCAGAGGAGCGATTGTTAGAGCTTAATCTTGTCCCAATCTATCAAGGTAATAGTTCGGATTTCGGTGGTATATTGCTTGTCTTGCAGGATGTATCGGCGATAAGACGTCTTGAACGTATGCGCAGCGAATTTGTTGCTAATGTATCTCATGAATTGAAAACACCAATTGCAGCAGTGAAAGGATTTGCTGAAACATTGCTTGGTGGTGTTGTGAAAGATGAAGAAACGACGCGATCATTTTTACAAATTATTTATGATGAGAGTGAACGATTGAATCGACTTATCGGTGATATTTTAGAGCTATCTAAAATAGAGTCAAGACGTGCGCCATTAATGCTAACGCCAGTAGATATCAATGAATTTATGCTAAATACGATTGCTATTCTTGAAGTAAGTGCAATGCGTAAAAATATCCATATTGACATGACTTCACCGGAAGAATTTTATATGGAAGCAGACGAGGATCGCCTTCGTCAAATTTTAGTTAATCTATTAAGCAATGCTATTAATTACTCGCCTGAAGGTGGCACGATTACGATCGACATCTCCGAAACGGAAGCAGAAAATATTGTAATATCAATTTCTGATACGGGAATTGGCATTCCTGAGAAAGACCTTCCACGTATTTTTGAACGGTTCTATCGTGTAGATAAAGCTCGCTCACGTATTTCCGGTGGTACTGGTCTTGGATTATCAATCGTAAAGCATCTCGTTGAATTGCATAGAGGGACGATATCGGTAAGCAGTACGGTTGGAGTGGGTACTAAATTCACAATTGAACTTCCAACTATCCAGTAGGGGAAGTTCAAAAAGCGGACTTTGATAACGATGGGTATGCTCTGAAGGTTACTCGACGTCGAATATGAGGCGAACTTGGAAAGTACGGTTCGCGTGTACGTAATGATGTACACTTGCGCTTCCGCCTTTCTCAAGTAGCGCCTCATCTTCTCGGTTTTCGAAAGTCCACTTTTTGAACCTTTATTAGAAGAGGAAGTTCAAAAAGCGGATTTTGATAACTTCCTTAATAATTATATTTACCTAAAATTTAAATTAATGTTACACTATGAACATATGAAATAATGCATGCAACTTACTGTATGTGTAGCTTTTGGAGGTTGGAATATGTCTAATAAGATATTAGTTATCGAGGATGAACCTACATTATCAAGATTGTTATCTTATAATTTAATACAAGAAGGCTATGATACGACTGTGATCGATCACGGTGGTGATGGTTTGCAGGCGGCTTTACAAGGGAATTTCGATCTAATTATTCTTGATATTATGCTTCCAGGAATGAACGGCTTTGAAATTTTGAATCGACTTCATCAAAATAATGTTCGCACACCCGTTGTTATTCTGACAGCTCGTAATGCTGAAGAGGAAGTCGTACAAGGGTTAAAGCATGGGGCAGATGATTATATTACGAAGCCATTTGGCGTTGCGGAACTGCTAGCTCGTGTATCCGCTGTGCTACGGAGAACGCAAAATGAGGACCCGAAACCTCTTTTATCTAACGAAAAAGTAATACAAGCAGGGGAATTGTCCATTTATCCAGAAAAGTATGAGGTCAACGTACAAGGGCAACCTATTTCACTTAGACCGAAAGAATTTGAAGTGTTATTATATCTCGTTCAACGGCCAGGTATGGTAATCAGTCGTGATGATCTTATGAATGTCGTATGGGGTTTCGATTACATTGGCGGACAGCGAACAGTCGATGTACATGTAAGCTCATTGCGGAAAAAGCTGGAGCTTGAGCAGCAGTCGGTAAGGATTGAATCGATTCGTGGTGTAGGTTATAAACTTGTGATGCCGAAAAAACTTGTTAGTCCGTTGAAGTAGGACTAACAAGTTTTTTCTTTCGATCGGTCGTGATCACGTTTCATAGCTACGTAGATGATTCGGCTTCGAATATGCTATACATCGATTGCGCAAGTAGCCATGTACCAACAAAGTACATTCCGCGCTTCGCTTCACTAGCTTCATGTCATCTTCTCGGTGCTGACAACCGATCTGCTTCGGAGTAATGAAGCGCTTTTCGGGTATATCGAAGAAGAATCGGGCTCCTATTGACCGTTCTGCTTGAACGTTCAAAGACTCGCAGAGGATGATTTGAGGTTATCGCGGTAACGAATACCACCTTTGAACTAGTATCATGTTTATATAAAGATTACATATACTCGAATGGTATCATTAATGAAAAGTAGACTATAAAAGTCTGCTGTTACAGTTCAAAAAAAGAGTTGGTTCTGCGGTTGCAGACAACTCTTTTTTTGACATATTTGTAAGTGTAAGTTTTTGGGGAAGACGAAGGCTTCCGAACTGAAAATATATTGTATTGTGAGAAATAGTAAGTTGAATATATTACAAAAAAAAGTGAATCTGTAGTGCCGAAATTGTCGTTACAGTGTTTTACTCTCTTTCGCTTACCAATACTAATTGTACAAACGTAGGGTATAAGTAACATCGCTCCTAATATTCCCCCCACCTTATAGTGAAAGAACTAATCACTCCCCTGTACATTAGCGGAGAGAACTAATCGCTAGTGGAGAAGCGAAGCGGTCGCTTTTGTAGACGGATTTATACCGCTATCCCTATTACAATAAATCCGAGTACAACGGCGATCAGAACAGTGATTGGTTCTTGGAGCGCTCCACGATAGGAACACTTTTTCATATTTATTCGCTTTGATGATCGGGTTTCCATTGGAGCATCTTTTTCTGGTATTGTTTTGGTGAGCAATCATTATGTTTCTTGAACATTTTATAGAAATGCGCCATATTTGGCATCCCTATTTTTTCGCCGACTTCAGTTATACTTATATCCCTCGTCAGCAACAATCTTTCAGCCCGCTTAATTTTCCTGTAATTTACATACTCTGTAAATGAAAAACCTATTGATTTTTTAAAGTATTTTACGAAGTAGTAGTAGCTCATATTGGCAATTCTGCACACTTCTTCAACTTGAATGCGATCAGTAAGATGTTCCTCGACATAATCGAGTACCGGTTTCAATCTTACTTTATCGAATGAATCTTGCTCGGCAAGTACTTTTTTATGATCATTGCGCAACAAGATCAACAAAATTTGCTTAACGAGAATGCTGACTGCTATTTCATATCCTCTTTGGCGTTTAGAAGCTTCGCTACATATTTTTCTAATGCAGTTTGCTGTATCTTGTTTCACTGCTTCGTTTTCTTGAAAGATATAATTCGCATGACTTAGTGGTACATGTGTTTCTGAGAAATAACGCATATACGAAATTGATCCTTGATCGAAGAAATGTTCAAGATCAAATTGAACGACGATATAGTCAAGATCTTCTGCACAGAAATCACGATGCAGTTCAGATGTACCGATAATACAAACATCCCCGGCTTTTAAGATCATGCTTTCAGATTCCATATATATATCTAATTGCCCGTTTAATATTAACAGTAGTTCAAGCTGTTTATGATGATGCCAATCGGTCCGAGTAAGATGCTCACGATATGACTGAAATACTCTGATGCTTAAAAGAGGGTTATCATATGATACATGCTCATTAATTGCCTCCATTATAACCACTCCTAAAACTTTTTATTAACTACTAAAAACTTTACATTGACTACTTGAGTAACTTCATGTGAAGAATGAAAAGTTACATCGGAAGCATAAGCTGATTCTTCTTGCAAATAAAAAAATAGCTTCGAAAGTATATCCTAAAACTATTCATTACCATCTTGACTATACTTCTCGCAAATGAAAAGTGCGTCGAATGAAAAACATAACTCTCCTCATTATATAACTCATTAACGACATAGCAATACATAAGTAACGGATATAAGGGTGAAAGTGCTGAAATTTTAATAATAAGTTTACAAATATTTGGATGTACGCTAACGCTTCCCTTCTATAATTATTTTATACGGATTGGAATAGAAGGAGATGAAGTGGTGCAGGCTATATCTGAAAAAGTAGTAACTAATGTAGTTAGAGAGCAGTCATTGTTTCAGCAGGAGGATCAATTATTGTTAAGTGTTATATCTAAAACAACTTGTATATCGGCTGATATGAGTTGCGAGCAGACGTTAGCTATATTTCGTAATCATCCAGATCACGAATGTGTTGTTATTGTTGATGGATTGAATCGACCGCAGAGTTTAATGATGCGCAATGAATTATTTCGTAGATTAAGTCAACGCTTTAGTGCTGATTTGTTCAGCGAGAAGCCAATTGAAAAACTAGCAGATCAAGAACCTTTAATAGTAGATAGAAGAGAATCTCCCAGTCACATTATCGAAATGGCATTAAGTCGTAAAGGAGATCGGCTATATGATTGTGTCATTGTAACGGATGGTCCACTCGTTGCTGGCATATTAACGATGTCTAGCCTACTTCAGTTGTCTAATCATTTACAACAAAAGTTAAAGGAAGAACAACAGTACTTGATCTATTCCTCTCAAGAAAGAATTAAGCGGATTGTCAATGAGGTTGTTAATGTAGAGCATGCGGCAAAAAGTAGTGGAGAGAAATCTGATGAAATGGTGAACTTCACTTTGGAAGGTAAGACAATGCTACAAAAATTAACGAGTACATTAGAAATTATTAGCTCCAACGTTAGGCAGCAGCAATTACAAATTGCCGAGTTACAAGGCAGTGTTAATGATATTAAAAAAATTACTTCGATCGTTCATGAGTTGTCAGAGCAAAGTAATTTATTAGCAATTAATGCTACGATTGAAGCCGCAAGAGCAGGTGAGCACGGTAAAGCATTTTCCGTTGTTGCGCAAGAAGTAATGAATTTGGCAGGACAAACGAAGAAATCTGCATCACGCATATCTCAATCGGTTGAACAAATTGTTGATGTTGTAAAAAATACGGCGGAGATTTCAAAGGAAGGATTACAGATCGGTTTACAAAGTGACAAGCTTATTACAGATACCGAATCTATTTTCTTATCTTTATTCAAAATGGTAGCTGAGAACAAAAACAATTTGCAGCTTATCGAGGAACAAGCACTACAAGCTAATGATCAAGCGAATCAAACGGTAAATGAACTGAAAAAGCTTAATGAGATGAATATGTAAACATTGCTATGATCTTTGTGAAAATATTTTACATAGTGTTTACATTATATAAATACGAGATTAACAATCTATTAGTAATATTAAACCTGTAAGCAATAATACATGAAGAACTTAAACAAAGAGGGAAACTAAAACTGAGGAGTGGTTATTTTGTTCAAGAACAACACAATTAAAGGGATTATTACATTTACGATGGCAGCAATGCTAGTATTCACTGCAGCATGTGGTAATACAAATGAAGGTTCAGCTAATAAAGCACCAAACAATGCTACAACAAACAATGCAACAGCGGGTACACCAACAACTGAACCTGTTGCTGATTCCGAAGTTAAGCTTAGCGGTGAAATTAAAATAGATGGTTCTTCTACTGTATTCCCAATTACAGAAGCTGTAGCAGAAGAATTCAACGTTGTTCACGGTGATGTACGAGTTCCAGTAGGTGTATCTGGTACTGGTGGCGGTATGGAACAGTTTATTGCTGGAGAAATCGCGATTGTTGATGCATCTCGTCCGATGAAAGATAAAGAAGCAGAAGCTGCTAAAACTGCTGGTATCGAACATACACAAGTAACTGTAGCTTACGATGGTCTTTCTGTAGTAATTAGTAAAGATAATGATTTCATTGATCACTTAACAATTGAAGAATTGACTAAAATTTTCTCTGTCGAAGGTAATGCTACAAATTGGTCTGACATTCGTGCTGAATGGCCGGCAAAGCCAATCGTGATCTACAGCCCAGGTGCTGATTCTGGTACTTATGATTACTTCGCTGAAGTTGCACTGAAAGATGTAACAATGAAAACGGATGGCGTTACTTTCTCAGAGGATGATAATACGCTTGTAACAGGTGTTGCTGGTACGCCGAACGGTATTGGATACTTCGGATTTGCTTATTATGAAGCTAACAAAGATTCTTTAAAAGTTGTTCCAATTGATGGTGGTAATGGTCCAGTCACTCCATCTTTCGATACGATCAAAGATAGTTCATATTCTCCACTTTCTCGTGAACTTCATATTTACGTAAACAACGCTGAAATGGCTCGTCCAGAAGTTGCTGAGTTCATGAAATTCTATGTGCAAAACGCTGGTGAATTATCTGCTGAGGTTGGTTATGTAGGTCTTCCAGATGAAATGTATACAGAGCAACTTGCAAAAGTTGAAGCGCTTATCAAATAAGTCGATACATTGAAAATTGTAAAAAGGTAGTTCGGAACAAGTATTAAAAGAGAAAAATGTGGTGTCTCGCGGCATCACTTTTTTTTCAAGCATATGTTAAAGAATTGTAAATAAAAAGGGAGGCAAAGTAATGCCGAACAAGTCACAGTCAACATTGGACGCAGCTTCTACTGAGTATAGCAATCCATTTAAAAATAGTCGTGTAAGTATAATGAATAAGGTGATGCCTGTACTACTATTTTTATGTGCGATTGTATCCGTTCTAACGACGATAGGCATTGTGATCACGCTATTATCTGAAACGATCAATTTCTTCAAAGAAGTGCCTATACAAAGCTTCCTGTTTGGAACGAAGTGGTCTGCTCTCATCGAACCGAAAAGCTTCGGTATTTTACCATTACTAACTGGTACGTTAATGATTACAACGATTGCGATTGTTGTAGCATTGCCAATCGGATTAGCTAGTGCAATCTATTTGTCTGAATATGCTCCGGATAAAGTAAGAAGAATCGTAAAACCTATTCTAGAAGTATTAGCTGGTGTTCCTACCATTGTTTATGGATATTTTGCGATCAGTATTATTACGCCGTTTATACAGTTTATTTTCCCAGGAGCCGGTGTATATAACGCTTTAAGTGCTGGTATTGCTGTAGGGATTATGATTATTCCGATGATCTGCTCATTGAGTGAAGATGCAATGAGTGCAGTGCCACGACCATTGCGAGATGGTGCTTATGCACTTGGAGCAACAAGATTTGAAGTCGCATTGAAAATTGTCGTACCTGCAGCCTTTTCTGGAATTGTATCCTCAGCTGTGCTTGCCTTTTCAAGAGCATTAGGAGAAACGATGATCGTTTCATTAGCAGCAGGCTCGACGCCGACATTAACATTTAACCCATTGGATAGTATTCAAACGATGACTGCATATATTGTACAAGTAAGCTTAGGTGATGTGGCGCGTGGAAGTGTTGAATATGGCTCAATCTTTGCGGTAGGTATGACATTGTTCATCTTTACTTTCTTATTGAATATTCTTGCACAGTACATTTCAAGACGCTTTAGAGAGGAGTATTAAGATGAACATTTTTCAAGATGCGAACCGCAAACAAATTGCTAATCGTCGCCTTAAAGATCATTTGCTGCATACATTGTTTCTACTTGCCACATCAGTTGGGATTATTGCATTAACTGTATTAATTATAGATATTATTATTGATGGTTGGGCACATTTATCTCCTGATTTGTTCACCAACTACCCATCTCGAAAAGCAGAAAATGCAGGGATGAAGTCAGGATTAATGGGATCGCTTTACATTTTATTAATATTAATACCACTATCATTCGTAATGGGTGTAGGCGCTGCTATATATCTTGAGGAGTATGCGGCGAAAAACAAGTTTACTCGGTTAGTCCAATTGAATATTAGTACACTTGCTGGTGTTCCATCTATCGTATACGGTATTTTAGGTCTTGCTTTGTTTGTTCGGATGTTAGGACTAGAGAAAAGCTTAATATCTGGTGCGTTAACGATGACACTGCTAGTACTTCCTGTTATTATCGTTGCTTCCCAGGAGGCGATTCGTGCAGTACCACGTTCAAGAAGAGATGCTTCCTTTGCTTTAGGAGCTACGAAGTGGCAAACTGTATCACGTTCTGTGTTACCATCATCCATTCCAGGAATATTAACAGGTGTTATTTTAGCAGTTTCTCGTGCGATCGGTGAAACGGCACCACTAATAATTGTTGGAGCGTCAACCTATGTGGCGTTTTTACCACAAAGTCTTACTGATGCATTTACAGCTATGCCAATTCAAATTTACAACTGGATTTCTAGACCACAAGCGGAATTCAAAGATTTGGGGGCAAGCGCAATTATTATTTTACTAGCAATATTGATCTTGTTAAATATATCGGCCGTTATTATTCGTAACAGATATCAGAAGAAATTTTAGTTGATTACGAGCAGAAATGAGGAATGAGTTATGACTACATTAATTGAAGCGAAAAACTTAGATCTATTTTACACAGATTTCCATGCATTGAAGAAGGTCAATTTAACGATTCCTGAAAAAGCAGTTACTGCTTTTATTGGACCATCAGGCTGTGGAAAATCAACATTACTTCGCACACTAAATCGGATGAACGATATGATTATAGGTACTAGAATTGAAGGTCAACTAACGATTAGTGGTACCGATATTTATTCTAATGAAGTTGACGTAGAAACACTTCGCAAAAAAGTAGGTATGGTGTTCCAACAGCCCAATCCATTCCCCAAATCAATTTATGATAATATCGCCTATGGACCACGTCTGCACGGTACGACCAGCAAGAAAGAATTAGATGAAATTGTAGAAACAAGCTTGAAATCAGCGGCGCTTTGGAATGAAGTGAAGGATCACTTAAAACGTTCAGCTTTGTCGATCTCAGGTGGACAACAGCAGCGTTTATGCATTGCTCGCGCCCTGGCTGTTAACCCTGACATCTTATTAATGGATGAAGCAACTTCTGCTCTTGATCCCATTTCAACTCTGAAAATAGAAGAGCTTGTGCAAGATCTACGCGACAAATATACGATCGTAATGGTTACGCATAATATGCATCAAGCAGCTCGTGTATCTAATCAAACGGTATTTTTCTTAAATGGTGAGGTTGTTGAGTTCGACGAAACGGAAAAGCTGTTTTCTAATCCGGGGGATAGACGCACCGAGGACTACATTTCAGGCCGCTTCGGGTGATCACTTGTGATCACGATGGTTATGCTGACGCAGTGTATTCGACGGCGAATATGTCACTCATCGTTAGCTCCAGTGCTCATGTACCAATTACGTACATTCCGCGCTTCGCGTCTCTACCTTCATGCCATCTTCTTGGTGCTGACAAGTGATCTTATGCTTCGAAGCCCCCGTGAATAGGCTCCTATTGAACCTTCCTCACGGAATGTTCAAAGACTCGCGTTGTTTGTGTTTGATGGATGGTTATATTGCAGATTAATATATTGGGAGGAATTTACTATGATTATGCGTAAAGAGTTTGATCTGGGTCTTGAGCAATTGGATCAGTGGCTTGTTGAGATGGGTGAGTTTGTTGAAAAGGCAATTGATAAAGCTGTTACGGCGTTGAAGGATAATAATATGGAGCAAGCTAAAGAGGTCGCTGCTGATGATATTCTTCTCAATGATATGGAAGAGAAAATTATGGAACTGGGGCTGAAGCTTATTGCTACGCAGCAGCCTGTTGCTAAGGACCTACGGAGAATTATTGCGGCTTTCCGTATTGCTAGTGATTTGGAACGGATGGGCGACCTTGCTAAGGATGTTGCGAAGGCTGTTATTAAGATTGATGGTCAACCGTTAATTAAACCGATTATTGACCTACCGCGTATGGGTGAGATTATTCGCAATATGACTTATGAGGCGATACAAGCGTTCGTTCATGAAAATGTTGATCTAGCATATAAGATGGCCAAAGATGATGATCAAGTAGATGCTCTTTATAGTCAGATGATGCGTGAATTGCTACTGCTTATGATGGAAAATCCGCGTAATATTGCGCAGGCTCAGTTGTTAAGCTTTGTTGGACGATATATGGAACGCTTTGGAGATCATGCGACAAATATTGGTGAAAGCGTCGTTTATCTTGTAACTGGCAAAAGACCTGATCTAAATGGATAAAAATATTGTGCAAATTAGGACTTTCCTTAAATCGTAATGATTAGGGAAGGTCCTTTTTGTGGTATCATAGTAACTAGTGTACGTAATTGTTAAAAGAATGAGGTGCAGCTACAAATATGAGTAAATGGATGTTAATTGATGGAAATAGTATTACATATCGTGCGTTTTTCGCGATGCCACCTCTGACGAATTCTGCGGGCATGCATACTAATGCGATATATGGATTTACAACTATGCTTTTGAAGCTACTTGAAGAGCATAAACCAAGTCATATATTAGTCGCTTTTGACGCGGGTAAAGTTAATTTTAGACATGAACAATTCGAGGATTATAAAGGTGGACGCCAAAAAACTCCGCCTGAATTATCGCAACAATTTCCTATATTAAAGCAATTGATTACTGCATTCGGTATTCAGCAATATGAATTGTCGGGTTATGAGGCCGATGATATTATTGGCACGTTAACGAAATTAGCGGATCAGCAAGGTGTAGAGGCTATGGTTGTTTCTGGAGATAAAGATATGCTTCAGCTTGCTTCAAACCATGTTACGATTGCGCTTACTCGAAAAGGGGTTAGTGAGATTGAATACTATTCTCCTGAAACCATCTCCGAGAAATATGGACTAGCTCCATTACAAATTATTGATCTTAAAGGTCTAATGGGTGACACTTCGGATAATATTCCTGGTGTACCTGGTGTCGGAGAAAAAACGGCACTTAAATTATTGCATCAATACGCTAGCGTAGAAGAAGTATTAGCTAATCTAGATGCTCAAAAAGGAAAACTGAAGGAAAATCTCACGAATAATCAAGATGCAGCTATTATGAGTAAGAAGCTGGCAACGATTTACCGTGAGGTTCCGCTAGAATACAATGAAGAGCAAATGCAGTTTAACGGTTACGATCATAGTCAGCTTGCAGAGCAATTGCAAAAGCTAGAATTCAAATCATTAATTGAGCGATTACAATTATCAACCGAAAGTGGTTCGTCTGCGGAAGAGGCAAGATCTGCGATTGAAGCGCTACGTATTCATGTTATCGCTGGAGAGCAGGATGCTAATATAGTAACTGATCTTATGCAAGCAATTGCCCAAAACAACGAGCACGGCTTGTATGTCGAAGCGATTGGAGAAAATCCACATCAGGCTGTATTCGAAGGGATGTCGATCTCCTTCCGGGACGATGTGTACATTATTGCAAAGGATCAATTGACTACTTCGCTACTAGAACCATTCTGCGCGTGGTTGGCCGATGAGGACAAGGCTAAGTACGGCTACGATCTTCATAAATCCGAATTGGTGCTAGGCTGGCTTGGCGTCAAGCTCGGTGGCGCGAAATTTGATGTGCAGCTAGCTGCTTACTTATTGGATCCTACCGATGGTAATCAACTACTATATACGATAGCTGAACGACACAATGTGTTCGGATTGGCGTCAGATGATGAAGTTTATGGTAAAGGTGCTAAACTAAAGCTACCAGAAGCTGAGCAGTTGTTCCAGCATCTGGCTTTAAAAGCGAGAACAGTTGAAAAGCTAGTTCCGTTATTGAATGAAGAATTAGAGCAGACGTCTATGCTTTCACTTTACTACGATCTAGAAGGTCCATTATCGCGAATTCTTGCTAAAATGGAGCTGCAAGGCATTAAAGTAGCAAGTAGTGAACTAGAAAATCAAGGTGTTGAGCTTGAGGCTGCCCTGAAACTAATTACTGCGAGCATATATGAATTGGCTGGTATGGAATTCAAAATTAGTTCTCCGAAACAGCTAGGAGAAGTGTTGTTTGAGAAGCTAGGTCTCCCTGCGAAGAAAAAAACAAAAACAGGATATTCCACAGATGCGGAAGTGTTAGAAGAACTAGCACCTTATCATCCGATCATCACTCATATATTGAATTTCAGACAGCTTGCTAAGCTGCAATCGACCTATGTTGAAGGGTTATTGAAAGAGGTTAACGAGGCAACTGGGAAGATTCATACGTACTATCGTCAGACGATCGCTGCAACGGGAAGACTGAGCAGTCAATTTCCTAATCTGCAAAACATTCCGATTCGACTTGAAGAAGGCAGAAAAATTCGTAAAGCATTTGTTCCTTCAGAAGCAGGTTGGACGATATTAGCAGCCGATTATTCGCAAATTGAGCTACGTGTATTAGCACATATTTCAGGCGATGAGAATTTGAAAGAAGCGTTTATTAACAATATGGATATTCATACGAAGACGGCGATGGATGTATTCGGCGTAACTGCTGAAGAAGTAGATAGCAATATGCGTCGTTCCGCAAAAGCGGTTAATTTCGGAATTGTATATGGTATTAGTGATTTTGGACTATCGCAAAACCTAGGAATTACGAGAAAAGAAGCTTCTCAATTTATTGAACAATATTTCAATGTTTTTAGTGGTGTTCGCAAGTATATGGACGATATTGTAGCGGAAGCGAAAAGTAGTGGGTATATATTAACATTACTTGATCGTCGTCGTTATGTACCAGATATTCATTCTTCAAACTTTAATTTGCGTTCATTTGCAGAGCGAATCGCTATGAACACTCCAATACAAGGAACAGCAGCAGACATTATTAAGTTAGCGATGGTTCGTATGGAGCAAACATTGAAAGAGCGTCAATTAGAAAGTCGTATGCTACTGCAAGTGCATGATGAACTAGTATTTGAAGTTCCTCCACATGAGCTTGAGCTTATGAAACAATTAGTGCCTCAAGTAATGTCTGAAGCTATTCAATTAGATGTGCCGTTGCGTGCCGATGTGAGCTTTGGCAACAGCTGGTATGAAGCCAAATAGCGGACTTTGATAACGATGAATAGGCTAACGTAGCGTAGTCGGCATCGCATCTGGGGCTAATTTCCGAAAATACGGTTCGCATGTACCAACTACGTACATTTGCGCTTCCGTTTTTCAAAAATTAGCCCCACCTGCTCGGTTCTGAAAGACCGCTGTTGACCTACACTTTTAAGCCTCGTGCTAAGGCAGACCATTCCTGTACTCGTAGCGTACACGTAGCTAGCTTCGTTACATTCCTTATGCTAACGCAGCTTAGTCTGCGATTTTGAACTTACAACTATGTTAGTAATGATATTGAGGTGAACGTTATGCCAGAATTACCAGAAGTAGAAACGGTTATCCGTACATTAACAGAGCTAGTGCAAGGTAAGCAGATTATGCAAGTGAAAGTATTACTCCCGCGCATTATTCAACGACCAGCAGAAATAGAGCAATTTTGTGATGCACTTGTTGGCCAGACGATTGTGTCTGTTGAGCGAAGAGGGAAATTCATTCGAATTGTATGCGATGAGCTTGTACTTGTTTCACATCTCAGAATGGAAGGTCGTTATGGTCTATTTCTCGCAGATGAAGCATTAGAGAAACACACTCATGTTTTATTTACATTTACAGATGGTACAGAGCTTCGTTATAAAGATGTTCGCCAATTTGGTACGATGCATCTGTTCAAAGCAGGAGAAGATATGACGAATTTGCCATTGAGCAAATTAGGACTTGAACCTCTTGATGATCAATTTACTGCGAAAGTATTGCAATCAAAATTACAACATCGAACTTCGAAAATTAAACCGCTACTATTAAATCAAGAATTAATTGTAGGATTAGGTAATATATATGTGGATGAGGCGTTGTTCACTGCAGCGATTCATCCGGAACGTACCCCTGATACATTGTCAGTTCAAGAATGGAAAAAACTTCATCGTGCCATCGTAGATACATTAGCAAGAGCGGTGGAAGCGGGAGGCTCTTCCATCAAATCCTATGTCAATGGACAAGGTGAGATGGGCATGTTCCAGCATGAGTTGCATGTTTATGGTCGAAAGGGTGAGCATTGTCCCAAATGTGCTAGGCCAATTCATAAATATGTGGTTGGTGGTAGAGGTACTCACATTTGTACCCATTGTCAGAAGTTGAAATGATAATGATACATGCTCAAAATATATAAATGGAATTTTCGATGCCGACTAAACAACAGCGCATTACTATCTGATTCCAAGCATCGTAACAATACCCAGCAACGTGTACGGTATGAGTACACGAGTGGCAAATGCTCGAAACTTTAAATGAAAGTTCAAAAAGCAGGCGTTCGAAAGCCAAGAATATGGAGTGCTACTTGAGAAAGGCGGAAGCGCAAATGTACTTTTGGGTACATGCGAACCGTACTTTCCAAGTTCACTTCATATTCGATGTCGAATACGCTACAAAGCTAATCATCGTTATCAACGTCTGCTTTTTGAACTACCTTCAAAGCACGCAATGTGTGCTTCCCGCATATGATACGTTACGCAAGTAGGCACCCATCTACTGCGTTAGTATAGATGTGGGAAGGGGAACTATCATGTTGTTCGTTCATTTCGCCTCAATGGCTATACTAGCTATAGCTGTTAGCTTAGATAGCTTTGGCGTTGGAATTACGTACGGATTACGTAAAATAACAATTCCATTTTTATCGATTATTATTATTTCTTGTTTTTCTGGAGCAGTAATTGGTGTATCGATGCAAGCAGGTACATGGTTAACTGCATATTTGTCACCTCAACTAGCCAATGATGTTGGGGCAACTATTCTAGTACTTATCGGCTTATGGGCACTGTATCAATATTTTCAAAGTCTAAAGGGTCAACGTTCAGAACAATCACATAACGAAGATAAGCATAATGAGCTAGAAAATGATCGATCAGAACATAATGTAATGAATGTTGTTTCATTGCAAACAACTGCGACCGTTTTTCGCGTAGAATTAAAGCGCCTTGGTCTTGTAATTCAAATATTACGTACGCCACAAACGGCGGATTTTGATTCATCAGGGACAATTTCATCCTCCGAAGCAATTATGCTTGGCATTGCGTTATCATTGGATGCATTAGGTGCCGGGATTGGAGCTGCTTTATTAGGGCTTCATCCTGTTGTAACACCGATTATTATTGCAATTTGTAGTGCTTTATTTCTTATTGTTGGAACGAAAACAGGTACAAAGCTAGCACATATCCCAATCGTGAAATACTTCAGTGGCCTACCCGGCTTACTATTAATAATATTAGGTATAAGTAAATTCTTCTAAATGGCTATAACAAAAAGTGGCGTAAGCTTCCGAAGTACTTTTCGTTTACGAGGAAGTATTATAGGGAGCTAACAAAAAGTGGTATATGCTTCCGAAGTACTTTTCGTTTACGAAGAAGTAATATAGGGAGCTAACAAAAAGTTTTAGGAGTGAGTGCATTGTTGATTGGTTTGACAGGCGGTATTGCAAGCGGAAAAAGTACAGTGAGTCGACTGCTTGTTAAGCATGGTGCCTTGCTTGTTGATGCAGATCAGGTTGCTCGTGATATTGTGGAGCTAGGGCAACCTGCCCTTAAGGAGTTATCCTCCTTTTTTGGACAAGCAGTATTACATGAGGACGGTAGTCTGAATCGAGCGGCGTTAGGGGCAATCGTTTTTTCGGATAAGGACAAGCTGGTAAAGCTAGAATCTATTACTCATCCAGCGATTCGTACGCGAATGTTGTCAATGATCAAGCAATACCAAGAAAAACAACCAAACGCAATTATAGTTGCAGATATTCCACTATTATATGAAACGAAACAGATTCATCTGTATGAAGCGATTGTTGTTGTATACGTTCCTCGGGAGTTGCAAATTGAGCGTTTAGTTGCGAGAAATAACGTAACACTAGATGCTGCGATTTCGAGAATCGACATTCAGATGGATATTGAACAAAAAAGAGCGCAAGCTGATTATGTTATTGATAACTCGGGTTCATTGGAGCAGACAGAAAAGCAAGTTGTTGAACTTATTCAAAGGTTGGTAAGTGTATGAAAAGAAAAAAGTTTAGACGTCGTCTATTACTGTTAGTCGTTATTTGCTTTATTATTTTTTTGTTCGGAAAGTCAGATTGGATGATGCAAAAATTATATCCAGTCAAGTATAGTGATCTAATAGTTGAAAGCTCAGAAAAATATAAGGTTGACCCGCATCTCATCGCGGCTGTTATAAGAGTTGAAACAAACTTCCAAACAGGCCGAGAATCGCCAAAAGGCGCTGTAGGGTTAATGCAATTAATGCCAACAACGTCTGAATGGATCGTTGAACGTGCCAATCTTGAGCATATTTCCGCAGATAAATTATTACATGATCCGACAATGAGTATTGAATTAGGAACATGGTACTTGAATCATTTGCTGGATCAATTTGATGGTGAGAAGATTGTTGCTATTGCTGCATATAATGCAGGACCTGGTAATGTCTCGAAATGGATTGAACAAGGTACATGGTCAGGCGAATATGCGACCTCGGATGATATTCCATTTGGCGAGACAAGACGTTATGTGCAAAAAGTTGTTTATTATTATAATAAGTATAAGGAATTGTATCCGCAATTATAGTGGTCGGTATTTTATTATTTGTGCTATACTGTTATAGATCAAAAATAAATAAACATATAATATACATTTCGCACATGATAATTTCAGATGAGTAATAGCCTTGAAGCCGTTCTTCCAAAAGAGAAGAACAGCCCCAAAGCTTGAGTCCATTATACAAGGTATAATATTAACTTTGACCTGCTAAAGATTGTTCAGCGATCTGAACTAGACGACGAGTGATCGAACCACCAATAGATCCAGCTTCTCTCGTTGCCATGCTACCGTAGTAACCATCTTGCGGAATAGCGATACCTAACTCTTGTGCAACTTCAAATTTCATGCGATCAAGAGCTGCCATTGCTTGAGGGACAAGTAATGTGTTGCTGCTGCGACTTTGTGCCATGTTATATTCACCTCCTCGCTGTTGGTAAATGTATTATGTGCGATAATTAATGTTTTATTACAAATCATTATTGGTAAAAGAAGGGAGGCTTCTATATGAAATGTCCATACTGTGATTACTCTGGTACAAAAGTGTTAGATTCTCGTCCAGCTAATGAAAATAAGTCAATCCGTCGTAGGCGTGAATGCGAACAATGTAGCAGACGCTTCACAACTTTTGAAATGATCGAGGAAACTCCTTTAATTGTCATTAAGAAGGATGGCAGTCGTGAGGAATTTAGTCGTGACAAAATATTACGTGGTTTAATTCGTGCTTGTGAAAAGAGACCAGTACCGGCAGAACGATTGGAAGTTATCGTTTCTGAGGTTGAGAAAGAACTAAGAACAACTGCATTGGCTGAAGTCGAAAGCAGTGATATCGGTTCGATCGTTATGACACAATTGTATCCCGTAGATGAGGTTGCCTATGTACGCTTTGCATCTGTCTATCGTCAATTTAAGGATATCGAAATGTTCATGAAGGAATTGAACGGTATTTTGTCTAATCCAAGTATTAGATCAGAAACGACGAAATAACGAATGAATACAAAAGGGTGTAAGCCAAGACGAAACCTATGAATAGGTCTAATCTAGCTTACACCCTTTATTAATTTCAAACAGGCACTATTCGTTTTATTTCGGTAGAACAGTTACGGAAGCTTGTTTGCCACTTACGTGGATACCTGACTGCTTCGTACCATCAGGTTTTAAAGTATCAAGCATTCGTTCAAGTAAAGCTTTGGCAGCAATACCTTCCTTACCTTGAATCTTTACTACTAATGCTACGGGATGACCTGAATGCAGGAAAGATATACATTGACGAATTTTTGTATCATAATCATGCTCCTCTATATGAGAGGTTAAACGGATTTCTTTAGCTTTTTTGGGAGTAGCAGCCGATTTTTCTATGTTTTTTGTTTGTTTTGCCATGCCTTTAGCCATTAATAGACATGGCGGAGGGCTTGAAAGTATGTTCGTACACACTAAATCGGCTTTATGTTGTTTAGCTATTTCTAATGCTGCTTTCGTAGTCATCGTCCCTAGAGCTTCTCCGTTAAGCCCTGTTAGCTCCACCTCAGAAGCTTTTATCTTTTCATTCATTATCATCATAATTTGAAACTCCTCTATTACTAAGAGATAGGTTGGGAAGGGTAATACCAGCCTTCTATTTTTTGCTCTAATTGCTTCAATTGAAGGACGATCAGTTTCTTATTCTCGAAAATAATCAATTGTTGATCTTGCAAATCTATTAACACCTTTGATACTGTTTCTCTTGCTGCTCCTACCGTATCGGCAAGTTGTTGATGTGTAATTTTAACAGTAAGTTTATAGGTATCATCAGCATTTGATCTACCGAATTCTTTGCAAAGGTCAATTAAGCGACGTATGATGCGATGCTGCACATTGAGAAAGGTCAAATCATGAATTTGTTGATTTGCTTTACGAAGACGTTCCATTGTGTAGTTTAATAGTAAAAATGAAACGTTACGTTCCTTTTCGACAAGCTGTTGAAAATCAGCTCGATGCAGTGCATAGGCTTTGACTGTTGTCATCGCTTCAGCTGTAGCAGAACGGAATAGACCCGGTTGCATAAGTGCCATTTCACCAAAATATTCACCCTGATCTAAATAAGCCAACGTAATTCGTTTCGCCTTATTAGAAGTATAAATAGAAACCATACCTATCCGAATAAAGAAGATCTGATTGCCTTCATCGCCTTCGTGAAAAATAACATTACCTTTCGAAAAACTTACCTCTTTCATATATGGAGTCAGCTGATCTAATAACTGTTGATCAATATCTTGAAAGAATGGTATGGAGTCGCGTAATTTAATTGTATCTATCTTTTTCAAAACAAGCATCCTTTCATCCACTAATCAATAATTTTGTAATGTGAGTTACAGAATCAAAGGTTTGGATTTGTTATTCTATATTTGGGAGAAGGGAATAATTAAGTTAGGAGGAGCAAATAATATAGTCTACTTTAATGATAGCTGTAATACTTGCTATTATCAATCCATTAACGTGAAAAATATGGTACTTATGTAGAAGAGTTCTTTTTGCTGTTGGGAGGCTGCAAAAAGAACTCTTTTCGTTGTATTCATTTTCAAGTTGCAGTACGATATGAGTAACGCTATTTTGTATGTATAAAATGCTGGAATAGTAAAGCTGGCTTATTTTATCGCAAATAGGGTGCATCCACTTATAGGTGGATTATCATATAGGTAACTACAATGGAAAGAGGGTAAAATAATGAAGCCATTAGTATTTGTAGACCGGAGATTACCACTTGAAGTGCTGCAGTATATTGAGGAGCATTGTACCGTCAAAACATGGGGCAAGGACGAGGAACGTAATCCCGAGCAACTACGTCATTATTTACAAGATGTTGTTGGGTTTTTCAATAGCAGTTCTGTACCAATCGATAGTAAGCTATTAGATTGTGCACCAAATCTAAAGGTAGTAAGTACGATGAGTGTTGGCTACAATCATTTTGATCTGGATGCGATGAAGCGACGCAATATTATCGGGACACATACACCATATGTTCTCGACGATACAGTTGCTGATCTAGTGATTGGCTTAATGCTTTCAACAGCACGCAGAATCGCAGAATTAGATACATATATTAAAGCTGGGAATTGGAAGGGCAATGAAGGGAAAAAGCTTTTTGGGGTCGATGTTCATCATCAAAAGTTAGGCATTATAGGAATGGGACGTATCGGGGAAGTTATTGCTAAGCGAGCAGCGCTCGGCTTTGATATGGATGTGATGTATTATAATCGCTCTCGGAAGCCTGAGGTGGAGGCACAATACGGTGTGACCTATGTTTCGATGCAACATCTATTAGAGCAAGCTGATTTTGTCGTCCTTATGTTGCCATTAACAGCTGAAAGCCGCAACATAATTGGCCAGGAACAATTTGCAAGTATGAAAAAGAATGCTATCTTTATTAATACTTCCCGTGGAGGAACAGTAGTTGAGCAGCATTTGATCGAGGCGCTGCAGCAAGGAATTATTGGAGGGGCTGGCTTAGATGTATTTGAGCAGGAACCATTGCCAAGTGATCATCCGTTTTTGACATTATCCAATGTTGTTCTAACTCCGCATATCGGTTCTGCAACAGAGGCGACACGATATAATATGGCAAAGATTGCTGCGCAAAACTTAGTTCACGCGTTACAGGGTAACGATAAAGCATATGTTGTTAAGGAACTATTATAAAGGTCGTTCAAAAAACGGAATTTGTTAACGATGACCATGCCGACGTAATATTATTTATTATATATTGTAGCCGACGTTATTGTTCTATCGTGTGAACAGTATTATGATAATAAAGTGAATAATTCATATATGATTTTGAGTGCAAGGGAACGATTATAATGACAATAGGTATTTTTGATTCAGGAATGGGCGGATTAACTGTATTATCTGAGGCAATTCGACGCATACCAATGGAAGATTATTATTTTGTAGCAGATACTTTGCATGTACCTTACGGGACCAAAACCAAAGAGGAAGTGCATAGTTATATTCTTAATACCGTTCATGATATGATGAAGCATGATATAGACGCACTTGTTATTGCTTGTAATACCGCTACAAGTATCGCTGTAGAGGATCTACGCGAACAATATCCTAATATACCTATTATTGGTATGGAGCCAGCAGTAAAGCCTGCAGTAGAGATGAATCGCTCTACGGGAAGAAGAGTGTTAGTATTTGCTACACCGCTTACGCTTTCTTTACCGAAATATTATGCGCTTGTCTCGCGCGTAGACGATTCTGGTATTGTTGACTCTTTGCCGATGGAGATGCTCGTTCCTTTTTGTGAAAGCATGAAGTATGATACGGGTGAAGTGAAACAGTATTTTGTAGATCAATTAGCTC
>DXHF01000390.1 GCA_019113605.1 Candidatus Paenibacillus intestinavium | reverse complement strand
GCCATATGGAATAACTCGTCCGACGTTAATTTGTTTCCAAGCAACGCATTGGCAGCTACTAGTGCACCAACGATTGCTGATGCACTGCTTCCTAAGCCACGAGTTAACGGAATTTCGCTATACATACTTATTTTTAGCGCTTGTTCTGGTATCCCTACCTTTGCAAACACCGACTGTGCTACTTTATATACCAAATTATTGTGGTCTGTCGGAATTCCTTCCATACCATCACCATATAAATGAATCTCTGTTTGCTCCGCTACAGTAAGCTCTAACCATGCATATAATGATAAAGCCATACCTAATGCATCAAAGCCTGGACCCAAATTAGCAGTGCTGGCTGGAATTTTCACAACTATCGATTGTTTTTCTATTTTGTTCATATACTTATCCCTCTACTCGATATACGCTCTTCACTTCATGAATAACATCAATTGCATTGAATGATGAAAGTACATTTTGAATAGCGGCTTTGCTAGCATCATGTGTAATGACGATAATTTCAGCATCAGTTTGATTTTCGTTAGGTTGTTGTAACACAGACTCTAAGCTTACTTCATGATTAGCAAATTCCTGCGTAATACGAGCAAGCACTCCCGCACGATCAGCAACTTTAAGCAGCAAGAAATATTTAGAAGAAATTTGATCATCTGTTTTCAGCACCGTTTGTTTATACGCTGTGTTTACTCGTTTGCCACTAATACCTAGCTTAATATTTTTACTTACTGCAACAAGGTCCGCAACGACAGATGTTGCCGTTGGCATTTCACCCGCACCTGCGCCATAAAACATCGTTTCACCTACAGCCTCACCATATACTAGCACCGCATTGAATACACCGTTAACCGAAGCGATAGGATGAGAGTTTCTCACCATAGTCGGCTGAACGGATACGCTCACTTGATTTTCATCACATTCAGCGATACCTAGTAATTTCAATTGATAACCAAGCTGCTTTGCATATTGAATATCTTCTTTTGTAACAGAAGATATTCCTTTAACAGATACATCGTCCAAAGAAACAGCTGTATGGAAACCAAGACGAGCTAAAATCGTCATTTTACGCGCTGCATCAAGTCCTTCAACATCACTTGTAGGATCCGCTTCCGCATAACCAAGTAGCTGTGCTTCTTTTAGTACATCGTCATAAGATGCACCTTCTTGCGTCATTTTAGTTAATATAAAGTTTGTTGTACCATTGACGATACCCATTATTTTTGTAACACGATCTGAGGAGAAACCATCAATAAGCGTTCTAATGATTGGAATTCCACCAGCTACACTTGCTTCATAGTACACATCACATCCATTGCGTTGTGCAATTTCTAATAATTCCGCTCCGTATAGCGCCATTAAGTCTTTATTGGCAGTAACAACGTTTTTACCAAGATTAAGCGCTTCTACAATATAATCCTTTGTATCTGTTGTTCCACCCATTACTTCAATAATTACATCGATTTCGGGATGACGAACAACCTCCCAAGCGTCTTCTGTTAATTTTGTACGATCAACCTCAATACTGCGTGCTTTATTCACATTGGAAACGAGTATTTTTACAATTTCGATAGAGCTTCCAACTTGATTATGCAAATCCACTTGGTGATTTTCCACGATACGAACAACACCAGTACCTACAGTACCAAGACCTAACAGTCCTACTTTAATTGGTTTCATCTATATCCCTCCAAATTATTATATCTATAATGAAAATTCATTTTACATTCGATGCCGAGTAAGCTACGCCAGCATAACCAACGTGAACATAAGCGATGAAATGAAACCCCGCAACGTGTACGGTACGAGTACACAAGCGATCAAATGCTCGAAACTTCTAATAATGGTTCAAAATGTGGGCTTTCAGAACCGAGAAGATGGAGCGCTACTTGAGAAAGGAGGAAACGCAAATGTACGCTATTGGTACATGCGTACCGGACTTTCCAAGTTCGCTTTATATTCGATGCGAGTAAGCTTCCCGCGTCACTTCGTTATCAAAGTCCGCTTTTTGAACTACCTCGCTAGCCCTGACCGATTACTGCCGCATGACGTACCCCAACCTGCCCCTTCAACAACTGTACAAATGGTTCTATATCCTTTGATAAGCCAGAAACATCTATAGAAAGTACTACATTGGCATAGCCTTGTAATGGAATACTTTGATTCATAGTAAGTAAATTACCACCATGTGTAGCAATAATACTAAGCACGCTAGACAAAATACCCGATCGGTGTTCTAAGTCCATCGCTATCGTAATAATTTGTTCCCTAGCCATTTCAGCTAATGCATACACACCATCTTTGTATTTATAGAAAGCACTCCTACTCAATCCCACTTGTTCAACTGCTTCGTTGATCGTATGTGCTTTTCCACTTTTCAATATTTCCTTTACCTGAATTGTCTTTATGATCGCCTCGGGCAAAATATCCTCTCGGACGACAAAAAATCGAGCAGTCATCGTTTGTCCTCCTAGAAAAGACATTTGTTTTCTTATAGTGGACATTATATCGAATATACGATTTAATTACAATAGGCTGTACAAAAAAAAGACGACCTTAGTCGCCTTTCATCGTTAGCTATTTGGATTATAATCGGAACCTTCGAAGAATTCAAAAGAGAATTCGCCAATACGAACCGTATCGCCATCTTTCGCCCCGCGTTTACGAAGCTCTTCATCAACGCCCATATTACGTAACATACGTGCAAATTTCATAACAGCATCATAGCTCGTCATATTAAATCGTTTCATAAAGCGATCCACTGCTTCACTTTCAAGCACAAAATCTTCATTCTCACGAGATATTTTGAAGCTTGCTTCCTCTTTACGCTCGAATTTGAATACTTTACGTTGCTCGCCTTCTTCAGCCACAATGTCTTGTGCTTGCTCCTCGGCAAGTTGCTTCTCAACAATATCAAGTACATCCGCAGCTTTATAAAGAAGATCTTTAATACCCTCTTGAGTTAATGATGATATTGGAACGATAACATGCTCTTTTTCACCGTCATACTCTTTCAATTGCTCTAAGAAAATTTCCATGTTATCCGCAGATTGTGGCATGTCCATTTTATTAGCTGCAATAATTTGCAAACGGTCAGCTAGTTTATCGTTGTAAAGACTTAATTCATTATTAATTTTAATCCAGTCATCAAATGGATCACGACCATCTGTCGCTGACATATCAATGACATGAATAATAACTCGAGTACGTTCTACATGACGTAAAAACTCATGACCAAGTCCAATTCCTTCATGAGCACCTTCAATTAATCCGGGAAGATCAGCCATAACAAAGCTTCTTCCGTCACCGACTTCAACTACACCTAGATTTGGTGAAATTGTTGTAAAGTGATACGCACCAATTTTGGGTCTTGCTCCAGAAACGACGGAAAGCAATGTTGACTTACCTACGCTTGGGAAACCAACTAAACCAACATCTGCCATTACCTTCATCTCAAGAACTACCCAGCGTTCTTCACCAGTCTCACCATTCTCCGCAATATATGGAGCTGGATTAGTAGGCGTCGCAAAGCGCATATTACCGCGACCACCACGACCACCTTTACCAATAATTACTTGTTGCCCGTGTCTCGTAAGATCGGCAATAATTTCCCCTGTATCATCGTCAGTAACAGTTGTACCAGGAGGAATACGTACAATGGTATCTTCTGCACTTGCTCCGTGCATTCCTTTAACTTTACCGCGTTCACCACGGTCAGCTTTAAAGTGTTTTTGATAACGGAAATCCATTAGCGTTCTTAAACCTTCATCTACACGGAAGATTAAGTTACCGCCATTACCACCGTCACCACCATAAGGTCCACCATTTTCAACGTATTTTTCACGTCGGAATGAAATTAGACCATTACCACCGTCGCCGCCTTTTACAAATATCTTAGCCTTATCGACAAACATGACTTGCCTCCGTTCACGCTCTAGTTATCTGCAAATCAATTTGCTCGACTAATAATTCACCG
>DXHF01000389.1 GCA_019113605.1 Candidatus Paenibacillus intestinavium | reverse complement strand
AATCTCTACTTTTCCAGAAAAAATAACTGTTCGAAGTTTTAGAGACATACTTTCCCCACAAAGACATAACTTTTGCATGAGGGTCACTCCTTACATGTACTCATTTCAGCCTGATACAGGCATCTATGTATCCATATAAGTGGTTCGACATTTTTCCCCCAATTTCCTGCTATTACGATAAACTTAATTTTTTCCATAGCTTTTGAAAATAAGGAATTTTAATAAACAATACCCAAAGCGTAGCACCAATACCGTCATTTCGCAGATCAAGCCAGTCCATCATTCTCCCACCAACATAATATTGATGAATTTCGTCTGTCGCACCATACAGCGTGCATAACAAAATAATAATAAGTTTATAGCGCCATAGCAGTGATTTGCGACCAAATGCAAAATCAAACGTCATCGCAAGTATAAAGTAGCTTACAAAATGCCCCCAATTAAAATCTTGAATAAAAGGTAAATATTTTTGAAAAAACGGTAATACTGTATTAAGCTCGTCACCTGTTCGCGAAGATAAATAATAGATGATAGCCATCCACAGGATAGATGGTAACCAGCGTAGCAACTTCATTACAATTTCACCTCAAAACTTTTTAATAACTAACTAGATTTGCTTCTACGCAATTGATAAGTTATTACGCAAGCATAATCTACAATATTTCACTCATATTTGCTCAAATGAGCAAGCTTCGTTACAATGAATACATAAAACATCGAATTTTGTTAGCTATTTTTTTTTCATTAGCTAACAATCTATTGTCTTGCATTATAAAAAGTTGGGAGCTCAATACAATGTCATTACAAAATCAAACGGTTATTTGCTTGTTGCACGATGAATTCGAAGATTTGGAATTATGGTATCCTGTATACCGTACTCGTGAAGCAGGAGCTACTGTACTTTTTGCCGGTCCTGAAAAAGGAAAAAAACATATCGGAAAATACGGCGTACCTGCCATTGCAGACCTTTCTTTTGATGAAGTAAATAGTGATGAAATTAGCGGCCTGCTCGTGCCTGGTGGCTGGGCGCCCGATCAGCTTCGTCGCTATCCAAAGGTGCTACAGCTTGTACAAGAAATGAATGAACAGAACAAGCCAATCGGTCAAATCTGCCATGCAGGCTGGGTACTGATTTCAGCAAAAATATTACAGGATCGCAAAGTTACGTCTACTCCAGGTATACGCGATGATATGGAAAACGCTGGTGCAATATGGTTCGATGAGGCTGTCGTTGTCGATGGAAATCTCATCTCAGCACGTAGACCGCCCGACCTTCCCCCATATGCACATGCTTTTGTCCAAGCATTAGAACAGCGAATGGTTTAACCATTCGCTGTTTCTTCAAATACATCCATATATTCAGTCAGGATGACTTTAATTTCTTCGCTAGTTACACTTAGACTTACTTCATTAAATACTTGTTTACATTCTAATTGAGAGGAATGAATTAATCGCTCCTTCAATGGTAGAATCGAATGTGCCGACATACTTAATGAATCTACTCCAAGACTTAACCAGATAGGCAATGCACGAATATCCCCAGCCAACTCACCACATACACTGATTGGAATTTCATTTCGTTTCGCCGCTTCCACTACGAAAGATAGCATTTGAATAACAGCTGGATGATAAGGATCATACAAATCTGCTATTCTTTCATTCATCCGATCGACTGCCAATGTAAACTGCACAAGATCATTCGTACCAATACTGAAGAAATCTACTTCCTTCGCCAAATGATTGGCAATCATTACTGCTGCAGGAACTTCGATCATAATGCCAACTGCAAGGTGAGCATCGAATGCAATACCTTCTTGCATAAGTTCATCCTTCGCTTCTTCAAGTAATGCATTCGCCGCTCTAACTTCATTAACAGATGTAATGAACGGATACATCAACTTAATTGTTCCGTAAGTACTTGCGCGCAGAATCGCTCTTAATTGAGTTTTGAAAAGCTGCTTCTGATCTAATGAGACTCGAATAGCCCGATAGCCCATAAATGGATTTTCTTCTTCTTCCATATCATAATAATCAAGGTGCTTATCTCCACCGATGTCTAATGTGCGAATAACAACTGAACCACCATGCAGCTTTTCTACTACTTTACGATAGACAAGAAATTGCTCTTCCTCAGTTGGGAATTCTTGGCGATCCATATACAGAAACTCAGTGCGGAATAAGCCTACGTCTTGCGCACCGCCCTTCAACGCAATCTCTAACTCTTTCACTGAACTAATATTAGCAGCAAGCTTAATGAATTGACCATCAGTGGTCACCGCCTCATGATCCGCTAGATGATGCAATTGCTCCTGCGCCATAATTAATTTATATTGCATATCTCTGTATCGTTTAATAAGATGTTCAGCAGGATCAAGATGCACTGTCCCATCACTACCGTCAATGAGTATCGTCTGACCTGTTACCAATGATTCCGCGATCTTACCTTCCATTCCGACAACAAGCGGGATCCCCAATGCTCTGGCCATAATAGCAGAATGAGATGAAGTGCTACCAGACAATGTAACAATTCCTAGTACATTTTCAGGATTAAGATGAGCCAATTGAGAAGGCGATATTTCTTTGGCAACGAGAATAAACGGCTGCGTATCACTTGGTAATTGAATTTCGGGAACACCTAATAAATGCTTCAAAAGGCGATTTCCTACGTCTTTAATATCAAGTGCACGCTCACGCATATAATCATCTTCCAGCAAATCAAACATCGTTACAAAATGATCAATAGCTTCCTTCACAGCTACTTCTGCAGCTTTATACTGTCTTTGAATAATCCCTTGAATTTCATTCATAAATACAGGATCGTCTAGTATAGCAAGATGAGCATCAAAGATTTGCGTTTCTTCCTCACCAACTGTTTCTTTTAGCTCGTCTTTAATTTGGTTGATTTCATCTTTTGAAGTGCGAATCCCTTCATATACTCGTTCAAATTCGCGTGCAAAATCTGCTACATCAATTCGTTGTTCTGGCACTTCAAATTCCCAATTGGGAAGGACAAATGATTTCCCAATTGCGATACCTGATGATGCTCCGATTCCTTGAGTCATTGTATATCCCCCTCATCCTTGCTCTCATGAAGCACAACCGACATTACTGAAGACTGACCTTTTTTCACGCCTTTGAACGGGGCATATCGCCAAGCTTTGACGCGCTCAGAATTCGTAATGACCATTGGAGAAGCAAGTGACTTACTATCCTTTTTAACCTTCTGTATATTAAAACGAATAAGTAATTGACCAGGCAATACTTCATCGTCTTCCTTAACGACTGCTGTAAAATAATCTTTACCGACCAACTTCGAAGTATCTATACCGATATGCATCAACACTTCAAGACCATCGTCTGTCAGAATACCAATAGCATGCATCGTCGGATAAATGTGGATAACTTTCCCTTTCACCGGTGAAACTAATTCTCCTCGATCAGGTATAAATGCTACACCGTTCCCAACAAGTAGTGCCGAAAATATCGGATCGGGAACTTCAGATAATGGGATCATCTTTCCTTGCATTGGCGAATGGAACGATATTTGCTGCTGATCGCGATGGATCGTCTTGATCATTTCCTCTCGGATTAGCTCAGAATATGTGCCAAACACAACTTGAACATGTCCCCCACCGAGGCGTATAACTCCAGCAGCACCAAGATTACGAAGTGCATTAATGTCCATATCCTTCTCATTCGTTACTTTCAAGCGCAGGCGTGTAATACAAGACTCCATCTGGATGATGTTTTCCTTACCGCCAATAGCTTGTAATATAAGTGGAGCACGATATGGAATATCACCAACCCATTCGTCAAGCTGAGATCCTTCTTCCCGTCCAGGGGTTGGAATTTGAAATCGGCCAATCGCCCAGCGAAATAGGAAGTAATATAATATCCCTGTAACTATACCAATCGGAATAATTAACCATCCTTTAGTAGAGAGATGCATATTGATAACATAATCAATCGCACCCGCAGAGAATGAGAAGCCATGTAATATGCCGAGCTCATATGTAATCCACATAATAAGCCCTGACAGTAACGCATGCACGACATACAAATAAGGGGCCACGAATAGAAATGCGAATTCAATCGGTTCAGTTACACCCGTTAGAAATGACGCGAGCGCCGCTAACGTAAAGGTACGACGAATTTTTGGTTTCAAATCTTCTCGTGCTTCGTGAATAATGGCTAATGCAATGGCAGGTAAAGCAAACATCATCGTTGGATATAACCCGGCCATAAATACACCAGCCGTTGGATCACCTGCAAAGTATCGCGGCAAATCTCCATATACCATATAACCTGTGTCCGTCTCATAGCCACCAACTTGAAACCAGAAAATATGGCTAACAAGATGATGCAACCCGAAAATAACTAAAATTCGATGAATAAACCCATACAAGAAAACACCAAAACCACCAGCGAGCGAAATAACCTCACCTAGTTCAACTAATAGCCATTCCAGCTGCTGCGATAAATTAACCATCGCCATCGAAAACAGTAATGTGAAGCAGCTTACGAAAAATGGTACGAACCGTGGTCCACCAAAAAACTGAATATATTCTGGCAATCGTAAATCTTTGAACCTAAGATAAGACACCCCCGCTACAATCCCGATAAATGTTCCGATTAAGACGGTCGGCTCAGTGTCAGGAGCATACTTCGTTGTAATTCCTGTATAGATAAACATCCCGACAAGTGCGGCCATGCCTGCGCTTAGCCCATTACTTGTTAATCCCAGTGCGATACCTAGCGCAAATATATAGGGTAAAAAATGAAATATCGATTGACTTGCAAGCATTAAAAATTCGTTCATACCAGGCAAACCTATGTATTCCCAAGGTAATTGGGCCAAGCTTTGAAATACTGCTGCTGCAGGCAGAATGATCATTGGAAGCATAACAGAGCGTCCTAATTGCTGTAAATTACCAACGAAAGCCATATCGGCCCTCCTTTGCGACCATATTTATATAAAAAACCAATTAATTAATAGTAAGTAAACGCCTATTAAGATGTTACGTGTTCTGTTCGTTTTTGTCAAAAAGATTGTTGTAGAAAACGAACTGATAACAGCTTTAGTTGGTTTCGCTGGGTTTTCGTGCCATGGACGGTATTTTTACCGTCCATGAGTTGATTTCGCTGGATTTTCGCGACTTGGACAGTATTTTTACTGTCCATGAGTTGGTTTCGCTGGGTTTTCGCGACTTGGACAGTATTTTTACTGTCCATGAGCTGGTTTCTCCGGTCTTTTGCGCCATGGACGGTATTTTTACTGCCCATGAGCTGGTTTCGCTGGATTTTCGCGACTTGGACGGTATTTTTACTGTCCATAAGTTGATTTCGCTGGGTTTTCGCGACTTGGACGGTATTTTTACTGTCCATAAGTTGGTTTCAATGGGTTTTCGTGCCATGGACGGTAATCTCCAATATATAAAAAAGGTATTTCGCGACTACATTTCTGTAGCTCGAAATACCTTTTTACATTATACCTTTTTCTCATGAATCAAGAGTGGGTCAACTCTATTTACCTTGAGGAAGCAGTATGGAGTCTTCTACTTTAATACAACGATCCATTACAACCGCCAAACCGCCCTCTGTTGCAATATCTGCAGCCTCTTGATTAAATACACCAAGCTGCAACCATAACGCCTTAGCGCCGATTTTAACAGCTTCTTCCGCAATCTCTGCCGTATACTCACTACGACGGAACACATTGACTAAGTCAACAGGAAACGGAATGTCAGACAATGATGAATAGCATGTCTCATCTAGTATTTCTGTAGCTTTAGGATTAACGGGTACAATCGTGTACCCCTTCTTCTTCATCGCTTCAGATACCATATAAGAAATTCGCTCACGATTATCAGATAGACCAACGACGGCAATTACTTTAGTATTAGACAATAATTTTTTAATGTCATCTCGCGATGGATTTTCAAATGCCATTGCTTAACACCTCCACTAAATTAAAAGTTGACCAACTACTTGTCATAGTATTAGTACTTTTGCAATATATATGTTAGGCAATATATATGTTAGGCAATATATATTGCCTAACAGTAGAAGCAGCTTCGCCATCGAATATAAAAAACCTCAGCAATGTGTACGGTTCTAGTACACGAGCGGGTAATCTCTCGCTCGATCATCGTGAGCAGCGAGCGGGTAATCTTTCGCTCGATCATCGTGAGCAGCGAGCTTGTCAGCACCGAGAAGATGCCATGAAGCTAGGGAAACGAGGCGCACAGTGTACGTTACTGGTACACGAGCACACGTAGAGACCGATGAATGGCATATTCGACGCCGACTAAGCTACAACGCGTTACCGCGTGATCACAAGCTCGCCGCTTCTACCCATTCTACTTGAGCACCCAACGCCTTCAAATGATCAAAGTAATTCGGGTAAGACTTCGCAACATGATGAGCATCTTTAATCCGTAATGGCTCTTTTGAACGCAAGCCAACAATCGTCAATGCCATAATAACGCGGTGGTCATAATGCGCATTAATCTCGACGCCACCAGGAAGCCCTTCAGGCGAACCATGAACGATAATTTCAGCCTGACGCTCCTCTACATTAGCACCTGCTTTACGAAGCTCATTCAAGTAATCGGTAATACGATCACATTCCTTGTAACGTAGGTTTTCAACGTTATAAAAACGAGAGGTTCCTTCCGCAAATACCGCTGCTGCTACCATTGCTAGAACAGCATCCGTTGCATGGTCACCATCGAACTCCACAGCTTTTAGCTTACCATTACCTTTAACATGGACAACATTATTTTCATGAGTAAGCGGCACTTCCATCATCTTAAGTACATCAATGATTGCTCGCTCTCCCTGCTTACTTTTTTCCATTAATCGGTGTACAATAACATTAGAGTTAGTTACTGCTGCAGCCGCTAAAATTGCCGCAGATCCAGGGTAATCGCCTTGAACAGTATACTCTCTCGCTTGATAAGATTGGTTGCCTGGCACTTTAAAGCGCATATAATCTTCATCAGCATGAATGGTAATACCTGCTTGCTCAAGCACCTCAAGTGTTTGACCTACTACTACTTTTGATTTCAGATCATGTAGAACTTCAATTTCGCTATCCTCTTCAAGTAATGGTGTAAGGAATAGTAAAGCACTTAGAAACTGAGAGCTAATATTTCCCGATACTTGGATATGACCGCCACGAGGCTTGCCGCCTTTAATGCGAATCGGTAGCTTTCCTTCATTGTGCTCAATCTCAACGCCCATTGCTGTAAGAGAATCAATCAAATCCTGATGTGGACGCTTACCTAATGAATCTGGATAACGGTTAACAAACGTAACATCGGGACATATTGATGCTATTGCCATTAAGAAGCGAAGTACTGCACCCGCATTACCAACGTCAAGCTCTTTAATATCTTTTGGTTTAGAACCGAAGCCAGTAATAACGATTTTTTGCTCATCTTCTTCTAGAACTGCTCCAAGATCACGAATACAACGGCGCATAGCATCACTATCTTCACTATGTGCAGGGAAATGAATCGTGCTTGTACCTTCTGCTAATGCAGCAACTAGCAAATAACGAGTTGTATAATTTTTTGAAGATAAAGCTCCGATTTCACCTTGCAAATTAGGGGTTGGGGTTACGATTACATCCATGATTGATATCTCCTTTTCATTATCTATGTTAAATTGGCTTGTTTCCATGCTTCAACGATTTTGTTAACCACTTCTGGCAATGTTAAATTTGATGTATCAATTGAATAATGTGCAAAGTCATAAGCACCAGCACGAGTAGCCATAAGTTGATGAACACGTGCGGTAACATCCCCTTGCAATAACGGACGACCAGTATCATGCTTTACACGAGAAATAATAACATCGCTACTCGCAATTAAATGAATAACAAAGCCATGCTCTAGCATGCTTTCTCGATTACTTTGCTTCAGAACTGCTCCTCCGCCAGTAGCAATAATTGATGCTTCTGGAGAGCTTAGTCGCTCATTAAGCACTTCCGTCTCTATATTTCGGAATGCTTCTTCACCAGCTTGTGCGAAAATTTCAGAAATTTCTTGACCAGCATGTTTAACAATTTCCACATCAATGTCATACTTATGTAGCTGTAATTCACTTGCTAATCCATCGGCAACTGCAGACTTACCAGTACCCATAAAGCCGATTAATATAATCTTATTACGTAATGAATTAGTTTGCATAGTATTCATCCTTTACAAGTGTTCATCTACACTATCATATCATCTTTGGCAAGCGTTAGGGTAGAGAAAAGTTAGTTTATGCTTTCGATGCTACTTTTCATTTTCAAGTAGTGTATCGAGCAGCTAATGAAAAGTTTAGCTTATGCTTTCGATGCTACTTTTCATTTTCAATGTAGTATTTCGAGAAGCTAATGAAAAGTTTTAGGAGGGGTTATTGATGAAAGATTTACAACAACATTCATTTCAAGATCAAACGAAACAAAAAATCGAACGCATTCTCGATTCCACATATCCATTATCTCGTGAGGATGTCGTCTGGATGCTTGGTTATATTACAAAAAAAGTGGCTGACGAAGACCCAGCTATTACGGGTCTGTCGCAGCCACAGTTGTTACAAAATTTTCACGCTTATGCTGAAGTAGCTATGGCACTAATCGGGCGCCGCAACAGTAGTGACCAGGAAGCTGAACGATTACGCCAATGGCTTCGTCAAGCTTCACAAGGTTTGCTGTCTAACTAATTAAGATTGCATCCAGTTAAAGTGGAATGAACCTTCTTTGTCCACACGTTGGAATGTGTGAGCACCGAAGTAGTCACGTTGAGCTTGAAGCAAGTTCGCAGGTAGACGCTCTGAACGATAGCTGTCGAAGTATGCAAGTGCACTAGAGAATGCAGGTACAGGCACACCGTATTTTACAGCTGTCGCAATAACTTCACGCCATGCAGATTGATAAGACTCAACAATGTTTTTGAAGTATTGATCAAGTAATAGATTACGAAGCTCTGGATCACGATCGTAAGCATCCTTGATGTTTTGTAAGAATCCAGCACGGATAATGCAACCACCACGGAAGATCATTGCGATATCGCCGTATTTAAGATCCCAGCCTTTTTCTTCAGATGCAGCACGCATTTGTGCAAAACCTTGTGCGTATGAGCAAATTTTACTTGCATAAAGAGCTTTACGAATTGATTCGATGAACTCAGCTTTATCAGCAGTAAATTCTGTACGCTCAGGGCCGCTTAGCACTTTACTTGCAGCTACACGTTCTTCTTTCATTGCAGACAAGAAACGAGTGAATACAGATTCCGTAATGATGGACAACGGTACACCAAGATCTAGAGCGCTTTGGCTCGTCCATTTACCAGTACCTTTTTGACCAGCTGAGTCAAGAATTACATCGACCATTGGTTTTCCAGTTTCCGGATCATATTTAGAGAAAATATCACGAGTGATTTCAATTAGATAGCTATCAAGCTCACCTTTGTTCCACTCCGTGAAGATTTCATGAAGGTCTTCTGTAGAAACATTAAGAACATTTTTCAATAGATCGTAAGCTTCACAAATTAATTGCATATCGCCATACTCGATACCATTGTGCACCATTTTCACGTAGTGACCAGCGCCACCAGGACCGATATAAGTACAACAAGCATCATCGCCAACTTTAGCAGAAATAGCAGTAAGAATTGGTTCAACTAGCTCGTAAGCTGATTTTTGACCACCTGGCATAATTGAAGGACCTTTAAGAGCTCCCTCTTCACCACCAGAAACACCAGTACCGATAAAGCGGAATCCTTGTGCTTCAAGCTCTTTGCTGCGACGTTCTGTGTCAGGGAAGTAAGCATTACCACCATCGATAATAATATCGCCCTCAGTAAGATGTGGAACTAGAGAGTTAATTGTTGCATCAGTACCAGCACCAGCTTGTACCATAATAAGAATTTTGCGAGGAACTTCAAGTGATTGAACAAACTCTTCAATTGTGTAAGTTGGCACAAGGTTTTTACCTTGGGACTCAGCCATTAATTCATCTGTTTTTTCTTTTGAACGGTTGAACACAGAAACTGTGAAACCTCTGCTTTCAATATTAAGGGCCAGATTACGACCCATTACAGCCATACCGATAACGCCAATTTGTTGTTTAGACATGTGGTTTATTCCATCCTTTATCTTTAAATTTTCTCACAATAGCTTTATTCTACTCCTTTTGCGCAAAGAAGAAAACAGTTTACGATGAAATTGTAATGAATTCTCTTTAGTTTTAACAATTTCGTACTAAAGTTCAGCTTATATTCTCCCATTATTGAACAAAAAAAACGGTCGGCCACTAAATTTCTTAGAGGTCAGACCGTTTTATGTTCGTTATCTTTTATGAAACTACATTTCGAGTTGTAACATCTCAAGACGTAACAGCTCCAATTGACCAATGATTTCCTGAGACTTTTGTTCATCTTGTTCAATGGTAGCTTCATGCAAGCAGCTAAGTTCATAATCTAGTTCCATACGTAGCACAGCAATACGTTGCTCGGCCCGCTTGTTCTGAAAAGCTTGAATCATATCCTCGAAAGTTACATATGGCTTTTTCTGATAAATGATACGATGCTCCATACCAGACACCTCCACCAGTCGAATAATTTCACCGAACATAATGTTTTCAATGACAATTTGTCGATCTTTGATTCGCTTAACTACAGCATGCCCACGCGTATCGTTAATAAGTTTTTCTATAAGCTCTGATAACCTTTCGTCTTTAATTATATAATCTCCAACAATACGGTAGCTTTGATTCACTTTCTCGAAATGAAGCTTAACTAACTTCCTACCCGTTCGGATCGAAACTAGAAATTTCCCCTCCGTTTCATTCCAATAAAGCGAATACCCCTCCTGGATCAGCTCTCTAATGAGAGTTTGGATTTGGCGCCGCTCGAAACGAAGTTCGAGATTACAATATTCTACTTCATAGTTTCTATTCACGGCATTCCCTCCTAAAACTTTTCTATGCTTCTTAAGCATAACTTCTCATTTCAGAAA
>DXHF01000036.1 GCA_019113605.1 Candidatus Paenibacillus intestinavium | reverse complement strand
ATATGTTATATTATACGAGATTTGCGTTCTATATTCCTGCTTCCCATACATGAAATTCCAGCATATTTCACGAAATTGCGGAATTATCGCAAAAATTCTTGAACAATCACTTATAATGCTTACTAATTATTAAGAAGTTCTCGTGAATCCTACCCTGTTTGCCGAAAAATATAAATCTACTATATTAATATCGTGCAAAACACTACTACATTATTGTTGATCTTCATTCGTTACAACAACTGATACAGAGTCTTTTATTTCCGTTTCCATTGGCTCTACTAGCCCATCTTCCACAGGTAAAGACATTCCGGCATCTTCGATCGCTTGCAAAATATGACCCCATAGCTCATCACGACCTAGTCCAGTATCCGAAGAGAACAGTACAACTCGATCTTTCGAGCTAGCACCAAGCGTAGTTTTGATCATCTTCATATGTTTGTCCCATTTAGAGCGCGGTATTTTATCAGCTTTCGTACAAACGATACAGGTGGGGATCTCATAATGCTTCAGCCATTGATACATCAACTGATCATCTTTGGATGGTTCATGACGAATATCGATAACTAGAAGCTGCAACACTAACGGCTCACGAGATTGTAAATATCTTTCGATCATAATACCAAATTCTTCACGCTGCTTCTTCGATACTTTCGCATAACCATAACCAGGAAAGTCAACAATATAAATATCTTCGTTTACTCGGTAATAGTTCAATTGTTGCGTTTTACCAGGCTGTGAACTCGTACGCGCTAAGTTTTTACGCATAATCATCTTATTAATTAATGAGGACTTTCCGACATTAGAACGACCTGCCAGAGCAATTTCTGGCAAGCCATTATCTGGATATTGTTCAGGGCGTACGGCACTAATTATAAATTGAGTATCTTTAATTTTTATCATGTTATTGCTCCTCATTCTCGTTTGCTACTAAAGCATGCGCAAGCACTTCATCTAGATGAGCGACAGGAACAAACTCTACCTCTTGCTTTATACTTTCTGGAATATCATCAAGATCTCTTGTATTATCGATAGGTATAAGTACCTTTTTAATACCAGCTCGATGTGCTGCTAATGATTTTTCTTTCAAACCACCTATTGGCAGCACTCTACCTCTCAACGTTATTTCCCCTGTCATTGCAACTTCTTTGGATACATAGCGACCACTAAGTGCTGATATAAGCGCTGTTGCCATTGTTATTCCAGCTGAAGGTCCATCCTTAGGTATTGCACCTTCCGGAATATGAATGTGAATATCTAGCTTTTCATGGAAATCCGGTGCCACTCCAAGCTCTTTGGCATGCGCTCTGATGTAGCTGAATGCTGCTTGCGCAGATTCCTTCATCACATCACCAAGCTTACCCGTTAGATTAAGCTTACCGCTACCAGTCATTGTTGAAACTTCGATTACAAGTGTATCGCCGCCAACTTCCGTCCACGCTAGCCCTGTAACCGCTCCAATCTGATTCTGAGCATCAACCATACCATATCGGAACCTCGGTTGTCCAAGCGATCGCTTCACCTGCTCGCGATCAATATGAATGGTTTGCAGCTGCTCATCAGAGACGAATGACTTCGCCGCCTTACGAGATAATGCTGCAATCTGTTGCTCAAGGTTTCGCACACCAGCCTCACGAGTGTACTCACGAATAATAAAACTAATTGCTTCATCATCGATCGTCAACTGTTCCTCTTGCAATCCATGATCAGCACGCTGCTTACGGAATAAATAGCGCTTGGCAATCTCTAGCTTCTCTAGTTCGGTATAGCCGGGCACTTGTAAAATCTCCATACGATCAAGCAATGGACGTGGTATGGTTTGTAAGGAATTAGCTGTCGTTACGAACATCACAGATGACAAATCAAACGGAACCTCTACAAAGTGATCGCTGAACGTAGAGTTCTGCTCTGGATCTAATACTTCAAGTAATGCTGAAGAGGGGTCACCACGGAAATCGGATGCCATTTTGTCAATTTCATCGAGTAGAAATACCGGGTTTTTCGTTCCAGCAGACTTCATTCCTTGCATAATTCTACCCGGCATAGCACCAACATATGTACGACGATGCCCGCGGATTTCTGCTTCATCACGCACGCCACCTAGAGAAATACGGACGAATTTGCGACCAAGCGACTTCGCAATCGATTTCGCTAAAGATGTTTTACCAACTCCTGGCGGTCCTACGAGACAAAGGATTGGTCCCTTCAGCTTTTTCACTAGCTTTTGTACAGCTAAATACTCTAGCACACGTTCCTTCGCTTTTTCAAGCCCGTAATGATCGTCATTCAAAATTTGTTCAGCATGAACAATGTCCAGATCATCATCCGTTAACTTATGCCACGGTAAAGCAAGCAACCAGTCGATATAATTGCGAATGATTCCACCCTCTGCTGAAGATTGTGGCATTTTCTCAAGACGATCTATTTCTTTATTAACCCTCTCAGCAACCGATTCAGGAAGTTGAGCCTCTTCTAACTGAGCACGCAGCTCTTCAGTTTCACCAAGGCGACCTTCTTTCTCACCAAGCTCCTTCTGAATCGCCTTCATCTGTTCGCGCAAATAATATTCCTTTTGCGTTTTTTCCATCTGTTTTTTCACGCGCTGATTGATTTGACGTTCCATCTCAAGCACTTCGCGCTCATTGTTAAGCAAATCAAGTAACGCTTCAAGACGCTTTTCTACATCAATCGTTTCAAGAATTTTTTGCTTATCTTTAATCTTCAAAGTAAGATGACTTGTAATCACATCGGCAAGACGTCCCGCTTCTTCAATATCAGATACTGCTGCATAGGTTTCAGGCGTTACTTTCTTGGAGAGTGAAACATAATTTTCAAATTGGCTCAGCACCGAACGCATTAATGCATCCACCTGCGGTGTTTGCTCTGTTGGTTCAGGCAATTCCTTCACGACAACCTCATAATATTGTTCATTATCGAGATAATCTTGAATTTCGGCACGAACCAATCCTTCCGCGAGCACTCGAATAGTTCCATTAGGAAGCTTCAGCATTTGCTTCACTTTTGCAATTGTACCTATTCTGAAAATATCTTCTTCAAGCGGGTTTTCAATATTCACCTCGGCTTGAGATACTAATAAAATATTTTGATCATCAAGCATCGCCTTTTCAAGCGCGCGGATAGATTTATCCCTTCCCACATCTAAGTGAAGCACCATGCTGGGATAGACAAGTAAGCCCCTAAGAGGGAGCAAAGGAATTCGGCGTGATTTTGTTTTGCTAGAACCCATTCCAGCACCTCCATTCTACATACTCTCTAACATCTTATCACTCATATGATTCTGCCTGCAAATATGGATATGTTGGAGCACTGAACAAATTCAACTTCCATTGCTCTGTTTGATCCTCATCATTCCATTGTGCTAATTCTGGAAATACATGCGAAAGCACTTCCTCAATGCGAGAAACCGGAATAACTTGCAAGCCATTCAGGTCAGCAAATATTTCTTGCCAGTTTT
>DXHF01000035.1 GCA_019113605.1 Candidatus Paenibacillus intestinavium | reverse complement strand
AAAATGCTTCATTGACGTAATCTTTATTAAAAATAATTGAAATCTTTAAATGTAGACCCTTCGCAGATCAATACCCATCGATGAAACACAACCCAGCAGTGTGTACGGTTCAAGTACACAGGCGAAAGCATTCCCTAACTTCATGCCATATTCAGCGTAGCATACTCATCATGAACACGGGCGGACGATTTGAGCTTCCTCTTCCAATAAAAGCTCAAATCGTTCGCTCGTCAGCACCGAGAAGATGGCTTGAAGTCTAGGTAGCGAGAAACACAGCGTACGTAATTGGTACACGAGTATCACAGTCTCCGACTTCACGTCATATTCGATGCCGACTAAGCTACAGCGCTTATACCGCGTAATCACAAGTGAATAATTTAACCATCCCCTAACTCAGGAGGTAAAGCTTATGGGTAGACGACGCAGCATCATGTCCGAACAGTTAAAGATGGAAGTAGCTAAAGATCTTGGAATTTTGGATACAGTCGAGCAAGAAGGCTGGGGCGGTATTAAAGCCAAAGATGCTGGTAACATGGTCAAGCGTGCCATTCAATTAGCAGAAGAAGCAGTAGCAAAGCAAAATAAGTAACAACAAAAACTAGCTAAACATGCTGTCAATTAAAAGCATTGTTTAGCTTTTCTTTGTTTCCTTTGCTATAATGTACCTATGCTAAAATGGACGGGTGAAGAAAAATAATGAAAATATATGAAAAAGCGCCAGCCAAAATCAATCTAGTATTAGATGCGTTACATAAGCGTGAAGATGGATTTCATGAAGTTGAGATGATTATGACAATGGTCGATTTGGCTGATCGTCTGGAAATGGAACCACTGGCTCGTGATCAAATTATCATAAGCTCTCAAGTTGGTTATATTCCGCTAGATGCAAAAAATCTAGCTTTTCAAGCCGCTCAGCTGATTAAAGAAAGATATCAGGTGAAGCAAGGCGTATATATACATTTGGACAAAAAAATTCCTGTAGCTGCAGGCTTGGCAGGAGGCAGCAGTGATGCGGCAGCGACACTTCGTGGCTTGAATCGTCTCTGGAATCTTAATATTTCAGAACATGAGCTATGTGAATTGGGTGCGGAACTTGGTTCTGATGTGCCTTTCTGCGTTACAGGAGGAACAGCACTTGCTACTGGCCGAGGGGAACGACTACAACCGATCTCTATTCCGCCGCAATGCTGGGTAGTACTAGCAAAGCCACCAATCAACGTATCTACAGCTGATGTATATGGAAAATTTAGAGTAAACAAGGTGGAGCAGCATCCATCTGTGCAAAATATGATCAATGCTTTGGATAGCGGTTCATTTACAGAAATGTGTGATTCTCTTGGCAATGTGTTGGAATCAGTGACGCTTCAATTGTATCCTGAAGTAAAGCAATTGAAAGAAAGTATGATTCGACTCGGAGCAGATGGGGTATTAATGTCTGGGAGCGGACCAACTGTATTTGGTCTAGTATCCAAAGAAGCGAAGCTGTCAAGAATTTACAACGGACTACGCGGTTTCTGCAAGGAAGTTTACGTTGTTCGTATATTGACATAAGCCAAAAGCAAATCTAACTTGATTAAACCCGAATAAAAATGTAATATTGACATTATATTATTCGGATTTAGAGGAGAGATTGCATTGAAGAAATTGAAGCGTAGCTCCAGGCTTGTAGAAATGACACAATATCTGCTTGCTCGTCCTCACACTTTAATCTCGTTAACTGCGTTTGCAGAGCGGTATCAATCTGCCAAGTCCTCCATTAGTGAAGATCTAGCTATTATTAAAGAGGTATTTGAAGAAGAAGGTATCGGTCAACTGCATACATTAGCAGGAGCAGCAGGTGGGGTTAAATTTAAGCCGATGATGCCAGTTGCAACATCTTTAGCTATTATTAACGAAGTATGTCAGACATTGCAGCAGCCAGATCGTGTGCTTCCTGGTGGATACTTATATATGACCGATATGCTTGGTCAACCGAAGTTGTTGGCGGATATTGGTAAGATGTTTGCAACAGCATTTGCTGAATCACAAATTGATATTATTATGACTGTGGAGACGAAAGGGATTCCATTAGCGTATGCTACAGCTGCGTGTATGAATATTCCTGTTGTTATCGTGCGTAGAGACAATAAGGTAACAGAAGGATCTGCAGTAAGTATTAATTATGTATCTGGTTCAACGAAACGCATTCAGACGATGTCGCTAGCACGTCGTGCATTGAAAGAACGCTCGCGTGTTCTTATCATCGATGATTTTATGAAAGCAGGCGGCACGATTCAAGGTATGATGGACTTGCTCCATGAGTTCAATGCTACGGTCGCTGGTGTTGGTGTTCTCGTAGAATCTGGTGAGGTTGAGAACGAGGAACGACTATTAACTGATTATGTATCGCTTGCTAATCTTATTGCAGTCGATATGAAGACAAAGCAGATGGAAGTTGTCCCAGGAAACTATTTTGCTATGCCAACGAATTGATATAATGACATAATTGAAAGACCGTCTAGGGCGGTCTTTCTTCATAAATATTGCACCGAGCATAAAGACTTTTACAAAAATAAAGTTGTCAGAAATAAAGCGTTTTCATCGATTTATGTCGAATATAGACGAATATTATGTAAATTAAAAAAAATATTAAAAAAAAGTATCAAATTACCAAAAAGTAAGAAGGATTTAGCTTTGAAATGTGGAATTATACACCAAGTCTCCAATAGACAAAGGTGGTGAACACAAATGCAAATTACTGATGTAAGACTCCGCCGCGTGAACTCTGAAGGACGTATGAAGGCTATCGCATCTATCACGATTGATAACGAATTCGTTGTTCATGATATTCGTGTAATCGATGGAAACAACGGTATGTTCGTTGCTATGCCAAGTAAGCGTACTCCAGACGGAGAATTCCGCGATATCGCTCATCCAATCTCTTCAACTACAAGAGAGAAGATCCAATCTGCTGTATTAGCAGAGTATGAGCTTGCAGCTGATGAAGTTGTAATCGAAGAAGTATCGTAATACGAGAAGTTATTATTAGTCTATTGACAAGGGGGAAGAGAGCTTAGGCTCTCTTTTCTTTTTTTGTATAATAAGATATATTCAGATGAGGGTTTTATTGATAAGGGGGCTTAAGTGACATGAAAATTATGTCTATTGTATTAGCGGCAGGACAGGGTAAGCGTATGAAATCCAAACAATATAAAGTATTACATCCCGTATGCGG
>DXHF01000388.1 GCA_019113605.1 Candidatus Paenibacillus intestinavium | reverse complement strand
ATTACGAACGTTGGAATAAATCCGATCGCATAAAGGCTAGCCGATGTGAATTTAATGGAACCGCCCCACATTGTAAATAGCCAGTTGAAAATTTTAATACCAGTTGGTATTGCAATTAACATCGTAGCAACAGAGAACAATGCGTTTGCGACTGGTCCAAGACCCGTTGTAAACATATGATGGGCCCAAACCATGAAGCCTAGGAAACCAATCAAAATTGTTGCAAACACCATCGAGCTATATCCGAATAGACGTTTACGAGAGAAGGTAGATATTACCTCGGAAATAATACCGAATGCCGGCATAATTAGAATATATACCTCTGGGTGACCGAAGATCCAGAATATATGCTCCCATAGTACGACATTCCCTCCCGCTACCGGGTTGAAGAAGTTACCGCTGAATAAACGGTCAAACATTAGTGCTGCTAGACCAACTGTAAGAGCTGGGAAAGCAAACAGAATTAGAGCTGATGTAATGAATGATGCCCAAGTAAACATCGGCATACGCATAAATGTCATACCTGGAGCACGCATATTGATTATCGTTGCTAAGAAGTTAATACCACCAATTAGCGTACCGATACCAGCAATTTGCAAACCAACGACATAATAATCCGTCCCGTGATGCGGTGTAAATTGGGTTCCAGATAACGGAGCATACATTGTCCAACCTGCATCAGGTACAGTACCAGCAATGAAGCTCACATTCAGTAAAACTCCACCAAAGAAAAATGTCCAGAAGCCTAATGCGTTAAGAAATGGAAACGCAACGTCACGAGCCCCTAGCTGCAATGGAATAATAGCATTCATTAGAGCGAATATAATCGGCATTGCCGCCAAAAATATCATTGTAGTACCATGCATCGTAATTAACTCATTATAAAACTGTGCAGATACTACTTCAGACTGTGGAAACATTAATTGAAGACGAATAAGTATCGCTTCAAGTCCACCTATTAGGAAGAAAAATCCTCCCCCGATTAAATACAATATTCCAATCTTTTTATGATCAACCGTTGTAAGCCAGTCCATAAGACCTGTACGACGTTTAATCGCATGCGCATTAGCATGAGCCAAGGTAGGTACCTCCTTTTACACCGATGATTGTGTTTTACTCAAATTCGAGCTTTAGATTAGTCAAGTATTCTGCAATACCTTCAAGCTCTGTTTCAGTAAGTGTGTACGTGTCAGACATTTGATTGCCTGGTTTGTGTTTCTCTGGATCTTTAATCCACTTGTATAGATTGTTATATACAGTGTCTTCATATGTATACTCTGCTTCGCCCTCTTCGACGTTCATGAGAATACCACCAACACTTTCACGAGAACCAATACCCGTTAAGTTAGGATACATACTGAAGCCGCCATCTTGACCAATTGCGTGACATGTTAAGCATTTGCTTTCAAATGCACTAGCAATTTCCGGATCAGTTGGTAATGCTACCGCACCAGTCATTGCACTCTGCCAACGTTCGAATGAAGAAGGTTCAACTGCTTTTACTTTGAAATCCATCAAACCATGAGATAATCCGCATAGTTCAGCACATTTACCTAAGTAAACACCTGCTTTGGGAGCTTCAAAGTACATTTTGTTCACGTTTCCATCTGGATTCGTGTCGATCTTACCCGCTAATGCCGGGATCCAGAAGGAGTGAATGACGTCAGCTGTAGATGCAGTAATCGAAATTACTTTATCCGTTGGAACTACTAGCTCCTGAGCTGTTTTAATACCTAATTGAGGATACTCAAACTCCCACCAATACTGATGCGCAGTTACAATAACTTGCAGTGCATCCGGGTCTTCTGAATAATCGTTCGACAATTTAAATACGGATGTCAATGTTGGAACAGCTAAAATAACTAACATAATAACTGGAATAACTGTCCAAATAATTTCTAATTTGTGGTTACCTTCCACTTGCTTAGGTATCGTATTGTCACCCTTGCGTCTGCGGAATTTAATCAATACAAAGATTGAAATCGCAAACACTGCTATAACAACTATCGACATAATGGTAATAGAAATTATCATCAAGTTAAGTTGTTCTTGAGCAACAGGTCCTTGAGGATTAAGCGTTGATACATCCTCTCTTCCACAAGCTGATAGCACAAGCACCAACAAGGCCATCAGAGGCGCTAGGCGTTTTACAAATTGCCACCGTTTCATTATTAATCAACCCCACTTTTGACGTTTTCACAGCAGCCTTATGTATGTGGCAAATAGTCTGCTGCGTACAACACAGATGTTTCACAATTATTGCATTCTAAATCACTTTATTAAATATAAAGTTGTGACAACCTTTTGTCAATGTTCCACAGGAAGTTCACAAATTGTTCTTAAAGCCGCCACAACCTTATGAAACCTCACTATATGGAATTATATGACTTGATTTTAACACCCTTTTCTTGCTTTTTATGCTATTAGTTAACGTTTCCATTACATACCGTCAATTATGTATGTCAAGTCGATGAATATTTTCTATTCAATTAATGAAACAATAGTTATATATCTAACAATCGCTTGGAGGAGTATATGATGAGATGTATGAGGCTACTATCGATATTTTGCTTCGTGTTATTACTACTTACAGCTGGATGCAGTAGTGAAATTGAACGCTACAGCAAAAAACTAGATGATTCAGATTATGGCAGCTCACAAGCTAAGCATGCACAAAATGGTAAGTTAATAACATTCGGTACGAATCATCCCGATGATAAACAACATGACAATACTACGGTTCACTATAACCCCAAAATATCAGATGCATTAGGTTCAATTGGCGGTGTAGGGGCTGTTCGAGTATTTTTAACTGACAAAAATGCTTATGTAGCTCTTGTCCTTGATAATACGGGTCGAGGTTATGCCGTCTCCAAACAATATATTAGGCAGGATACAACGCCATTCGATAATAAAGCGCCTAATACGATTACCAATAACCCATTCAAAAATTTTATATCCGTTAATGATAATACACAACTTACCGATCGCTTCAAACAAACGATCGCCAATAAAGTGTTCGAGCTTGCTCCGGAAGTTGAAGAAGTGCATATATCCGCTAATTTGAATTTTATGTTCTACATGGATGAATTCGCACAAGCAGCTTGGGGTGACAAACCATTAGACCCCTATTTGAAGCAATTCAATAT
>DXHF01000387.1 GCA_019113605.1 Candidatus Paenibacillus intestinavium | reverse complement strand
TTCATCTATTTTCTTTTCAATTATAGTCATATCTTCAACTGGCTTCGGGTCGAATTCCAGCTCAAGTATTAAGTACCAATTATCTGCCATGCGAACTTCACACTCCTTAGCTCAACAAGCTCCCATCATTTAACCGTAAGTGAAGTAGTATTTCCGCCAATCGCTTGGGCAATTTTAGAAAATGATCCACTAAGATTGGACAATTCAGTAAACGAAGCAAATTTCTCAGTAGAAGCAATTCGTTTCAAAAACTTATAATCTGCTGACCCAAATCCTAGCGCCATTACCTCAATACCGTTAACGTGACAATTTTCAGCTTGAGCTATTGCTCGTTTGCTGTGAGACCAATAGCCGTCGGTCAATACGATGATGTATTTCAAATCAGCATTAGAGGCTGTCAATATTTCATTCGAAGTAGTAAATGGCTGATCGCCGTTACCATAGCCGCACTCACCATCAATCTCAAGTTCTTCGATCACGAGTTTAATTTTTTCATACTTATCTGTTGGCTTCAATTTCACGATTGTTTTACTAGCGAATATAATAACACCAATTTTAATTAATGGATGCTCAAGCTCGTCTACAAATTTCCTCATCGCTCTACGTGCTTCTCTAATCGGAGTACCGTCCATACTGCCAGAGAGATCAATGGCAAGTAAAACATCTACATTCAACGGTGTTGAAACTTCTTCGATAACATCTTTTGGCGAACCATCTGTCCAGCTCATATCCTCTAGGACAGGCTCTATCCGAACAGGCAGTTGCATACCTGTTTCCTCTTGTAATGCCGATACTTTAATAACTCCGTCTGCCGTATATTCATACGTGACTTGAATAACAGAGCTGACAGCACTCGTTTGTGCAATTTCTGTAACTACATATTTATTAATAATCGTGTTGTCTAACGGTCTATCGTGCTCACCTTGCAAAACGTAAATTTCTAGCTCATTATCTTTTGTCCGTGTTCTAAAATGATAAGGACGAGTATTAGCAACAGGGATTTTGCTATTTTTTTTCGTAATGATACTATTGATATACCGCTCTCCATCTGGACTTATTGCAATCATGCCTAATGAGTGAGCAGTCACATCTGTAACAGCTTTTGCTCCTTGAATCATTAGCTCGGCATCTTTTTTCCTGCCAAACAAACCGGTAATAGTGAGCGCTGTCTGTCCTTTTTCTGTAATATTAGCTCTAATCGCAGCTCCTAGCGCTACTGCTTCGTCAACATCGACACCGCCTAACGGCTCTTTACCAGACATATTGCGTACATAGTCGTGGATCATTCTCATCCTTGTCGAACCGCCAACCAAAATCACGCCGTCAATATTAGACCAATCCATACTCAATGAATCAAACAACCGGTCGATGACGTCTCGTGTTGTGCCGATTAAAAATTGCGAAATCGACTGAAATGTTTCTTCGGTAATTTCTACTGTTCCTTTAATATCTTTATAATTGATCGGGACAGTGACAGTACCACTCGACGTTAGCTGTTTCTTCACAGTTTCCGCCAATACGAGCAGTGACGTTACTTTTTCTTCATCCTCGCTTAAATCAATCCCGTATTTTTCATAAAATTCATTAACCAGATATCGGGCAATACAATCGTCCCAATCTTTGCCGCCGAGCTCATGATTGCCATCACTGCCCAGGACATTAACCTCGGTTTGATTTATTCGCGCAATTGTTACATCGAATGTTCCCCCACCCAAATCATAGATCAAAACAGTTTGCTCGTCGTCTTTTTCATTCAGGCCATATGCAAATGCCGCCGCAGTTGGTTCGTTAATAATCGAAATTACGTTCAAGCCCGCCGATTTACCCGCGGCTATCGTTGCTTCGCGTTCTTTATGAGTGAAATATGCGGGCACAGTAATGACAGCGGCATCAATTTTCTCATTAATTTGCTGTTCTGCTTCGCGTTTCAAATTTTTAAGAAGAAGCGCTGATAAATCAGTTGCATTATACGTTTTACCGAGTATATCCAATGCAAACATGTCTTTCCCCATACTTCTCTTAAAAAATGCTACTGTGTTCTCAGCTCCAATTAATTGCATGTTTTTGGCGTCCTCGCCGAACATAATGTTTCCATTGCGTTCAAAACATAGAACAGAAGGAGTAAGAGAGCCGTTAAAGCTATTTTTAATAATAACAGGCTTACCCGTTTGCTTATCTATCATAGCGATCGCACTGAATGTTGTCCCCAAATCAATGCCCACTCGAATTCCCATAATGATCCTCCTTGTCAAAAGAGCCTGCCACAAATTGCAATTGTGGCAGGCTTCTTAGTATTACATTACCGCTACTTGCCTAGACTTCTCTTTAAGCTCCTCAACTTTTTCTTGCGCCATGATGCCGGTCGATTGCATCGTTACTTTTACATCTTTGCCAGATGTCATATCAACTCCCGTTACAACGAGAATCCCTTCCGTGTTAAGTGTAAACGTAACCTCGATAGGAGCACCTGCCGGCAAGCTGCCTGGCAGTTCAAGGGAAGCAGTACCTAGCGGTTCAACAAGTTCAACATCATAATACTCTTCCATATAGTCACTTTCATACACGACCAACTCAGCAGTATCTTGATTATCCTCTGCTGTTCCGAATTGTCTAGTAATATGAATAGCTCCGTTGTCCATTTTTTCGTTTTTAATAATCATATTAAAGCATTGCTCTTCGCTTTCTTTCAATACTTTAAGAGCAAAACTTTTCGTTGTCGCGACGATGATCGGCTTAACCTTGCCGCTAATACCTATTAATTCAGGTACTACTGCCAGCTCTTCCAGTTCTACTCCAGCTGTAGCATTTTCATCATGCGAAGCTCCATCGCCACTGTCACCGAAACCAGAAATATTTTTCTGCTTATGAATATATACATTAACCGCATGAATCGCAGCGCCTTTTGCGACAGCTTCGTCTGGCTCAAGTACTTTAGGCTCAAGACCATACTTTTCCATCAATGCCTCTGTAACCTGAGGCATTCTAGTCGAACCGCCGACAAGTATAATTTCATCCACCTTAAACCCTTTAGCTTCTGCAATCGCAATAGCCGCATCCGTTTTCTCAATTGTCTGATTAAGTAAGGAAGCCGTAATCTCTTCAAAGACCGTTCTCGAAAGATTAATCCGTGCAACAAGTCCTGCTGCATCGAGCATAACAGGTATTTCTTCACGGGAAGAAAGCTGCTGCTTAGCTTTTTCAGCTTTCAAACGAAGATTTTGCTGTGCATACTCGTCAAATTCACCGTTAAAACCATTTTCGCTCGCAAATTCCGAGGCAAGATAGCGCATAATCGCTTCATCCCAGTCTTTGCCGCCGAGCTCATGATTGCCGTCCGAGCATACAACTTCAATGCTATCAGCATTAATACGCATAATTGTAACGTCAAACGTACCTCCACCCAGGTCATAAACGAGGATCGTTTTCTCGTCATGCTCCTTAATGCATCCATAGTAAAGCGCGGCAGCAGTAGGCTCACTAATAACTTCCAGCACATTTAACCCTGCAATCGTGCCTGCGTTTTTAGTTGCTGTCCTTTCTGCCGTTCCGAAATACGCTGGGCAAGTTATGACAACATCTTTCACTTCCGCGTCAATTAACTTGGCTGCATCCTCTGTCAGCTTGCGTAATATGTAAGCAGATACTTCTTCTGGAGACTTGTTGTCTCCGTTGTAACTAATAGCAAAATCACTTTTACCGAGAAGCGTTTTCACCAACGAACTTGTATTTTGCGGATCAATTACCGCATTTTCCTTTGCTACCTGACCTACAACAACCTGATTTTGGCTTGCGAAATTGACGACAGAAGGTGTTGTGTTAGTTCCTTCAGAATTATTAATTACAGTTGCTCTTCCTGTTTCATCGACGTAAGCGATACATGAATAAGTAGTTCCAAGATCAATACCAAATACATATTTAGCCATTTTCTAATTCCTCCTCAGGTGTTGTTGATGTTTGCGGTTCTTCATAATAGTAAACAGCTATTTTTTCTGATGAAATTGTTCTGCCATAGTAGCCATATCCACTGCTGAACGAGATGGCTACTTTCCCATGAAGCTCCTGCTCATCCGTAACAACCTTTTTAATTGCACTTTGTTTAATAGGAACAAAGCTATCGCCAACCGAACTACGATACACTTCAACACCATTTCTCTCTAGTAAATCCTGCATATCCAACGTATAACCAGCAAATACTTTATTCGGAATATCTTGTTCGCCTTCCGGTTTCTGCTGATAGGATTCAGAAATTCTCGTAATACTATCACGAATTTCAATAATATCTAATAGAATTGGTCTAATCAGCTGCGCATACATATCTTCTTTGTAACGGGCAAGCTCTGAGTGCATTTGATCTACTATTTTCTCTTCGTGATCCGTTCGTTTAATACGAGTATTAAACAATGTTTCAAGTGATGACAGCTTCTCATTCATTCCCTCAAGCACCACATGCATCTTCGCTATTTCATCGGATGTATGTGGAGGCTCAGAAACGATATCATCATTAGCTTCATTAGAAACTGCAACTTCAAATGAAGCTGGCTCAGTTACTGTATCTAGTTCAGAGGTAGCAGAAGCACTTGCTTCAATACATGCTGTATTCTGTTGTTCAACGACTTCATTCGGTTCAGAAGCAGCATTTAGTTCTACAACAGCTTCCTGCTCTTGCGCTTTAAGCTCAAGTTCTGCTGCAGCCAGCTCAGATGTTACCAACGGATTAATAATATGTTGCTCATTATCACTCATAAATTGCACCCCCTAGTCTTCAATATTGTCTGTCGCGAGCGGTTTTCTATTAAATGCTGTATCCTTCCATTCCTTTGCCATCTTGTTGTCAGCATTTCTGAATAGCCACTCCATCGGAGCCATTACTCCTTTTGGAAGATACTCTCCTTTACTTCTAGCATGTCCGATAGCACTACAAGCAAAGAAACGATTATTTTCAAATTTAATAGAAACATTGTTCAAGAAGCTTTCCATTCCTTGTTGCTTGAGAAACATGCGACATAAATAATCTTGAGTATCCGCATAGTTTCTAAACTTTTCGGGATCAGCTGCCATTGCTTTATTTACAGCGACATCACCAATATCAACGACCAGACCAGCTGAGTCTATTTTGTTAATGACGATAGCTAATGGCACAGTTGATATTTTACTTTCGCTTAATCCTGTAACCTCGCGTAATTTATTCAAAAATGAATTAATAACTCCGTTAATATCCGCTCGCCCAATTCCGGCAATGTCTTCCGGCTCTAGCAGCACTTCATACTTACTCCGAACAGCTGGAATGGAGAATGGATCAATAATAAGTACAATGCCTTGGCAATATTCGTACTGCTTCTGCACTTCATTTTCGTTATTATCTGTAAAAACCTCGCCTGCAATATCATAAATATGTACTAGACGCTCCGGTCTGAATTTAGCTCCTTTAACAAAGAAACTAAAAGAAACCGAGCTTGCCTTGTTAACATTATGGATTCTTTCGGTCATTCGAGTATTTCCCGTAGAATAATCCAGCTTAATTTTTTGATAAATATCAGATTTTTCTTCGTTATACAGCTCAATATCCCAGCCTTTTTCCGGTGCGATCTTCTCAATGAAGTCTCTAGAAAACGCATTAATAAAAGCTGTTTTCCCAACCGAGCGTCCACCTACAACGGGAATACAAATAGGCACTGTTTCGCGATCCAACAATGTATGCGTACAAGCTGAGCATTCTGCCATTAGCTTTCTTCTGCCATTCAGAACACTAGTAGGAAGCTTCGTACCACAATTGCATTTTCTTTTCCAAATTCCGTATGAGCCGGGAATCAGATTGCTATGTTTAGCACCGCAGCCCGGACAAATATATGTAGGAATAAGGGTTCTTTCTTTACATTCATGACATGCAGTGAAAATTTTGTTGCTAACCAAATATATTCGATCAATTAGCCATATGATCGAAAAGCCAATATAGATGATGGACATAATGGTCAGCAGAATAACAACGTTAATCGTACTTATAAAAAATGTAATCATAAAACCACAAATATAAACTGCAAGCATAGCAAGTACATTTAAAAAGAAAAGAAATACTTTAATAAACATATCTTTTTCCTTAGCTTTGGAAATATTTGCTTTGTATTGATTTATAGAGTTGGTGTTTCTATTCCATGCCCCTTGAATTGTATTACGTAAATCCCGATATCCCTTGCCAAAAAAATAGCTTTTACGCGCAGGTTGTGGCACTGCTGACATGCCGCATACCTCCTCTTTCGAACAATTTTGAGCACTGCAAAATTATGAGATCCAGTTTATCGACAATCCCAATATTGTTTTCTGAATATACAATCTTTTATAATGATAACGTGGTTCATTTATTAACTCTCTATCATATTTTCTTTAAACGACTGGACATAATTTTTAATTGCTACTCCTCCACCCCACAAAACCCCACCTGTGGCAGCGGCAGCGGCGATAATGGACGAAACAAAAAACATTATTCCGATAAGTGCAATCATAAGTATTGCTGTAAAAAGTAAACTTACAAGATTCCCTGAATTATTATTCATAGCTTACACTCCTTCGCCTTAAATTTTGTAAAGTTTCGATATTTATTGGGTAGGTAATTGTATCTGCATGCGATACCAATCGACTACTATAGCAAACTGTTATTTCCATCCCAATCAGATACATAATAGTAAATCCCGACAAAAAATTGGGCTTATTTCCTATTTATTTGACTACTATTTACTCTATCATTCCTTAAGAACTATTTCAATGTGAAATGCATAATTTGTTTATAATTGTCATATTAGCTCAATTATTAATTTAGAAATTATTATTTAGTCGATCGCACTGCTAAGCGCACAAAAGACAATGACATCAATCGAAGTCATTGTCTCTTTCAGTTGAATGCAGAATATAATTCACTCTGGTAACAGTATTGTTGTTATGTGTTCTTTTACAACACTCAAATATGGAGTTTCAAACACATTACCATTTTTGTCAACGATCAAATACTTCGGAAACTCCTTAATTTCTAGAGCCTTAGCCCACTTAACATTACGTTCTTGGTAATGATCCCAAAATTGAATTTGCCCAATTGCATTTGTAATAGTAGGGTTAGAGTTATGAAATATGTTCAAATCCTTAGTTTCACTCTCAGGTATGCCATTATCATAAAACAGATGTATAGCAAATTCTCCTTCCCCAGTCGGTATTAGTTCTTTCATAACGTCTTCTTTACTCAAACCACAACCAGAGAGGAATAATATTGTTGCGATAACTGTCAGAGTTATCATCCGTTTTCTCAAAACTTGAATCATAAGCTACCTCCCACTAAGTTTACATAACATTATTTCTGTAAAAATTTTATCGTTTCAATCCATATAATTTTATTAACGTAATTAAGCTGGATAATGTTTCTAATATATAATAGCATAAAAAAAGCTAGCCATCGTAGATAATCACCTTTCTACGAATAGCTTAGCTCATTTTCACATTAGTTAGATCGATACCGTTCTAATATTGTTGAGAATATCCCGACAAGACAATCAATCTAATTAATTATTTTGCTCAAGGAATTGGTAAATTGCCATCATTTCTTGTTTATCCAACTCTCGAATACGATTAAAAATTGGAATATCCGCAACGCCCTCAATATTAGGACTCTCGGTGACAGCATCACTTACATTGCCAGTTATCCATGTTTGCACATCTAATCCTTCAACAATTTCCGTGCGCCCTTCATTGTTGATCCCACTTGCATAACAACTTACACATGGTATTGATAATTTATATACACCATCATGAAGCCCGTCCTCGGAAATTACTTTCTTCCCGTTACAGAATGGACATGGATGACTTGCTTTAATTTTATTAATTAGGGTGACAATTTTCTTGTAACCAAACGCTTCATACACATACGTTAGTTTTTTGAACTTTCCATTGGTGAAATACTTATCAATGATTGTTTCTCTCGTCTCAGTAATATTCTCAAAATCACAAATTGTAATCCGATTATTAATACTGATCGCTTCGATATTACCACTAATACTTCCCCAGAATGGCAGGGCGTTTTGTAATACAATTTCGTAGTGAGCAAAGCTTGCCAACTCTAGTTCGAACATTTTCAGTGCGACTTGTGTTTCCCGAGGTAACAGAGAAACATCTTCTATCAAAGGCATATCACCGCCGACAATGGCTTTCAATTTTTCTAACACTTGTAGATTGCCAACGGTTTTGATCACTTGATCAAGTGGCTGTTGAATAATCTCACGAATATCCGTGTCGCCAAACTTTAGTTTTTTATGATGATTTAGTACAGTTCCTTCACAAATCGGGCAGTCAATCATCTCTTTGGATTCTTTCATCTGCTCTTTAATAATCGAATTCGATATGAAGATATAGCGCCCAATGATGAGATTAAAGCCCTCCCAAGTTCTTGATGCCTTACCTACTTTATCATAGAATGACTTTTCCCAATATCCATATAAATAGGTATGCTTTTCTGCCTCTGTCATCTCGTTATAGCTTTTACTTAGATCGTGACCAAGTTCATTTTTAATCTCATCGAAAATAAATTGTAATTTAGGATACTGATAGTATTTCAAGACATCCATCACATCTGGATGCAATTGGCCATCCCAGAATTGTACCGTTTTATCTTGAAGAACAACATCATAATCAAATTTTTCAATGATCCGTCGGCCAGAGCAGCATGGACAATGATTGTCTTGATTATAGAAATCAAAGCTATTCGTGTTTTTATTCGTTGGATGTGCTGCAACGATATGGTTAATCAAACCACCCATTTCATAGAGAAAACTATACTGACTATATAAGTGTCGTTCTAGATCAATCGCGATAACTGGGGCAATGATTTCCGATTCATATTCACCATAAATTAATCGCGCCATCGATGACAAGCTTTTTAAAATGCCACCCTTATAGATGTTTTCTGCATTTTTAAAGTAATCGATGTGATTTTCCTTAACATAGTTAATTCCATGTTGTTCATTAAGTGTTGAAGTAATTTGCAATGGGGTAACACTAGAAATATTATGTTGTCCACGATAATAATCCTCATGACTAACAACATCAAGATGCTCAACAGGAGCAAGCTGTCTTGGACCGAAATCAACGATATAATCGGAGTTTTCAAGCATATAAGCATGATGTTCAATCATAATGATTGAGATAGACTCATCCTGTAAAATGACTCTAATACTATCAATGAATTGATTCAAAATATTTTGTGATAAACCTTTTGAAGGCTCATCAAAAATAAATAGCGTATTGGGATTTCTTGAATTGACAAACAGTTCAGATACTAAATGAACACATTGAAACTCCCCAGTTGATAAAGATTGTGTTTTCCGTTCCAAAGTTAAGTATCCAAGCCCGAGCTTGATCAATAAGCTTAACCGTTTATGAACGATGTCTTCACTCGGCAGTTCATCAATAATATCTTCAATCGAGCGTAGAAATATATCATCAATATCTTCACTATATTTCGTGAGTTTCTTTTTAATATCGAGAAAAGTCGCAACAGTTGAACGACTAGTAATCGATTGGTTGCGATCTTGTCCAACGATGACTAATTTATCTTTGGGATATCGCTTCACAAAATCTTTGGCCATACATTCATTAACAAGTGTAGATTTACCACATCCGGACTCACCCGTAAAAGTCACAAGTCTATTTTGAGGGATCTGGATTTCCGCAATTTGAATATTTCGACAGTAAAGATCTTGAAATTGGTAGTATTCTGTTGGTGTTGCCTGATTTCGGTCCAAAGTGATTGGTTTTGGCCGAGGTGATTGTTCAACGATTTTCCCACCGTATTTACCACTACCTGGTCCAAAAAAGAGATGCTTATCTGCTGTGTTGAGCACCGTATCAGAATGGTCAATAAGCCAAATTTGATTTTTATATCCCAGTTGAGTAATCTCTTCTAAAATTTTCATTAGCGTTTGGTGATCAAGCCCTACGGAAATTTCATCAATAATAATAACTGTATTTTGACTTGTTGCCATAAATTCCGCCAAATAAAGTCGTGTCAATTCTCCACCTGATAATGTGCCCATAATACGATTTAATGTTAAATAACCAATGTTCATATTAATTATATTTGTAAGTATTTGTTGCTTACCTTCACTAATACTTAAAACTTCTGCTAACGATAAAATAGTTTCAATGCTTAAATCATTAATATCTGAAATACTGTGATTACGATCCAACAATTCAATTTTATATTGTTCAACTTCTAGATTAAAGCGATTCCCCTTACACTTTTTACATTCGACATTTTTAGAAGTTCCACGACCTTTACAGTCAAGGCACCAGCCTAAAGGATTATTAAATGAAAAAACCTCTGGAGAAAGATTATATTTTTCAGCAAGAGCAACGCGAATTTCTGTAAACACGCCAGTATGTGTGCCAATGGTTGAACGTGGATTTGAAGAAATTGATGATCTACCTAGAAAAAGTACAAGTGGCATTTCTTCCATCTTGATCGCACTGAAATTAGTTTCCACAATATTAGGAAATAAATACTGATATTCAGCCTTTGGCAATAAGGAAACGAGGCGCTTCTTAGATTCTTCACCAATCGATTGACAAAAAGTAGTTTTACCAGATCCCGACAAACCAGCAATCGCTAACGATTCATCTACTGGCAGTGCTACATCTAATTTGTTAATATTGTTCGCAATTAATTGTTTGATTTTCAAAACATTGTCCTCTCCCATTCGTTACATATAGTGTTTCCATATAAAATATTCACCTAACTCTCCTTCACAATATAAAAGCAGAAAGAACGCAATTCTTGCTACAGAATTGCGCCCTACTGTTGAAGAATAGTTACTCTATATTCAAAAATTTCATTGTCATGTAATATCGCTCCAAAATTTCTACCGTTATGCCAACACTTTTCCAAGCTGTTCGCCCATGCTCGTCCAAGCAGATTTTGCTCCCTCGATCGCTCCAGGGCGAGCTTTAGTTGCTTCACTAAATCCAGATTGATCGAGATGTAGATGGATAATTCCATCTGAACCTTCTTTCACAGTCCACGTAATTGTAGTACTTTCTCCGGCACTTAGCCAAGTATACGATAATGTATGAGGCTCGTCCACTACGAGTACCTCGCAATCTACAATACCATTCCACCATTCGGAAGGCTCCGCCCGAAATTGAAACTTATGTCCAACGACTGGCTTAAAATCATTATCCCATATCCATTGTGCAAGAGTAGCAGAATCCGTTAAAGCATTCCACACCTTTTCGATTGAACTTGTAAATTGAAAATCTAATGATACATCTGGTTTCATTGTTTTTCCTCCAATAATAGTTTTAATTTATCCATTCTTGCTTTCCAGAACCCTTCGTAATGAGCTACCCAATCTTGAATTTCTCGAAGAGGGGCTGCATTCAAACGATATCTCGTTTCTCTACCAACCTTTCGAGTGATGACAAGATCAGCCTCTTTAAGAATAGCCAAATGTTTAGAAACTGCTGTACGACCCATATCAAAATGAACCGTTATCTCATGTAGAGGTAATTCCTCAACCTCTGCCAACATTTGAAGTAATTTTCGTCTTGTTGGATCAGCTACAGCTTCATAAACATCCCTCACATGACTTTCTTCGTTCAAAATAACCGCTACCTTTTCTTTAATATTTCCTATTATGTTACCAATTATTACTTTTCTTAAATCAATAGGACACCATTTGTTGTCTCATTTATTATAGGACACCGAATGGTGTCGTGTCAAGTTTGCTTCTCAATATAAGCAACGATTTCAGATACTTCCAATCCTTCATTTCTGTGCTTTCAAACTAGATTCCCCAAGTGGGAATGCAAAATGCTTATCCTTATATACTTGTTTTTTTGCATCGTAGAATGCTTTCTATCGATCTTTCGTATGAGCTTGATATGAAATAATCGATTTCCTCTGTTTTTATTATATCATTTATGATTAATGCATCTTTCATTCCATTATCTGATAATCCTCTGGTTCTTTCTTCATCCTTTATGTAAAGAGACTCAGCATGCCTGACAAAGTAAATAATGGTCGTTCCCACTTCTATGTCACCATTTTCTTAATTTAGTAATGCAATTGTTTCAGCTAACGTTCAGGTATTCATAACTTGCGCAGCAAATTCTCACTGAATCTTTGTGTTTTTATTTCTTCTGAAATAATCTATGTCTTTTTTCATCCCAATTACTATACTTAAGGGTATTAATAACATTGGTATACTAATTGTAAAAACCATTAACCATAGAACAGCACCACCATCACGAATCAAGCACATAAACAAGCCCAAATGATAATAGATGCAATTAATAATAGAAAATTTACTTTAGGTTTTAATATCATCAGTATATAACCCCTTTCATAGATTCTGCACTCATTTCCTACAACGTTCTTGTATTCACGAACTTGCGCAGCAAGTTGTCACATGAATCTACTACTCTGTCATAAGCATCAAGTGACCAAGGCGGAGCCGACGCGTGAATACTGTGTTATATGTTGTCCTTGTCTTCGGAGCCTTATCTTCAAACCATTTTCTTGCCTCTATGGTTTTAATATATATTTATTAACTCCTGCCTTTTCATTTATTTCTTTCAGCAAGCTTTCTTTATAAATTGAAGTACTATATGGAATTTCTCTATGGTTGTCATCTGGATAGATATTCTCTGCATAGATAATTAAGTTGTTTAAATCCATCTTCTTAATTATGAAATAGTTCCCCTCGAACTCACCGTTACGAATGTGAACAGAAGCAATGAAATCAAATATCGCGTCATAAAGTTCTTGTGATGAGATTTCATCTTTTAAAAACCGCTTTATCACTTCCTGGCTACTAATCAAGCTTTGCCACCTCCTTTATTATTTTCCAAGCTTTTGAGGATTGCATATAACGTAATATTTACGAATTAACAACGCTCTTTATATGA
>DXHF01000386.1 GCA_019113605.1 Candidatus Paenibacillus intestinavium | reverse complement strand
TAATCCTAATACCATATCGAAATAGGATACTGAACGGAAGTTCTCTAGTGTAATTACACTTTGTTTAATAATATCATTGAAATTCATTTTTTTCCTCCGACTCTTATGCGTAATGGAATATACTTATTGCGTATAGTGCTGCAATATTTTTTCTCTACAAAGAACATATTTTGAAATACTAGAACGAACATGACTTGCTGGAGCAATGATTTGTTTCACACGCTCAGGAAGTATTTCATCATACTTAACTTCCATTATCGTAGATGAAGTAGTAACCACTTCGTCTAAAGCTAACTGCGGATCAAATAAGTCAATCGTGTTCACACCTGCAGCTAATCTTTTATCAAAAGTAATCCTTACATTACCATATTCATAAATATAAGCTTCCCGCCAATAATCTACGATCGACATTGGTTTATAACCATACGTGTTTATTGCAACGTAAAAGTCCATCATAAGTGGTTCATTGGATTGCTTAAGAAACTCATATTCCCCGCGCATCATTTGATCATATTCTGCTCTACTAATTTGTTTGGATTCTTTGCAAACATATTCCCCTAATTTCGTTTTTCGCTCTAAAGCGATAAATTGATCCGAATCGTTATAAATACGTATCCGAAACTTTTCCCGCTTAAATATCCCATCATTTTTGCGTTCTAATGACGTATTTTTCGGGTCATCATAATATAAGCTTCGAATATTATAACCATCGTGGTCAATTGAGTGTGAATCTAGTGAAAGCGTCGTTGCTAGCTTACTCCTTAGCGAGATATAATCATGCAAATGTAAATAATATTTCTGCTCTGTGCGTAACCTTTTCCCTCTAAATAACAACTAATTCACCTCAAATGCTCTTATACCGTAGAAGAGTTCTTCCTGTGAGTCAATATAGATTTCAAATGAATCTTGTTTGTTTCCATGTTCATCTTCAACGACAACACTCCAGAAATAAGTACCTTTCGCTAAGCCATTCAATTCGTATTGAATTTCTTTAATATCCGTCTTCTCATGCACTATATTTTCCATAAATTTATCTGTCGCTATAGTCAGTGTATAAAGTAATTTATCATCCTGGAGATCAAATGATACACCCCAATCGAAGTGTAATGTTTGTCCATCCTGAATAACATCATTCATATAAAACGGCTTGGGCTTTTCTAGATCAGCTAAGAACCTCTCCATTCCTCTTTCAGGAGTAGCAAGAATGGTAGCTAGTTCATTTTCAAAATTAGAATTTTGCTCCGGTAGGTATTTCATATCAGGCATACGATATAAGAATGGCTCTACAACATCTCGATATTTATCAAGCTGAGTCTGAATCGTATCTCTATTAATATATTGTGATAATTCATCCATTTTATTTCTCAATAACTCAATATTAGCTTCATCTCTGAAGTAGCGATTATGAAGAATTACACCCCAATAATTACTAATACCTGATTGGTATGGTCTAATGAAATTAAGATTACGCTGTAACTCCCAGCCTCCATCATAGTCCCACGGTAAGAAGTACCATTTATCAATGTTTAATGGAGAATACAAGAAGAAGTTATTAGCATCCGTATCCATATTGTCCATCATAATATTCATAGCGGTCCAAGTTAGGAAATTATCCAAATCAAAATATTTATCTATCGTTTCCTCAATTGGAATACTATAATTATTTACTGCTTCCAACATTTCAATTAATCTAGAATGGTCTTCTCTACCTTTAATCTCAAAGATCTCTTCAAATTTAGCTACACTGTAGTTTGCATCCGATACTTCTTTAATTTGATCCTCATAACGATTGAACTCGAAAAACTTAACTTTATACAAGTTACCATTAGGGTCCAATAGATGAGACTTCAAAAATTGCTTGTTGGGCTGTTCAACATTGGTATACAAACCGTAATCTTCATACGTTGCATTTGTTTGCCCATTGGACAAGTCTTTAACATACACTTGTACGAATTGCGTTCTTAAACTCGTCATATTCGGTATTTTTTCCATCAAGTCAAATGCTAGCTTATTCCGCAATCTGGATAGATCATCGATATGTTTATTAAGATTAAGTCGCTCTTGGTCCATATACTGACCTGCTTCAGCAAACAATTCAACTTTATATGATTTTTGAACTCGATCCCATGCGGAGTTTCCTCTTACACCAATCGATGCGTTTGCTACAGAAGCACCGTAGCCAAACATACCAGCTTTAGGACCTAGACCGTCACTTAATCCTTCTTGAACAATAACATCTAGCTCTCTACCCGTTGTTTTATCTTGTTGTCGGTTAAGGGCATACCAATCAAACTCTCCATCACGCTCTCTGTAAGGCAATACCGTAATATATAACGTCTTTAGCGATCCATCGTCATCACGTTCATAGATTCGTTTGTCTTCAACTAAACTGGTATCGATGTCTTGAGGTATCGTCGCTAAGTTAGCTGTACTTTGTAAAGGTGTATCCTGCTCATCAACCTCCAAAGTGGTACATCCCGTTAATACTACAATGAAAATCATAAGACTAGAGAATAGAATCCCTGACTTATGCTTAACGGAATTTCTTGGTTTGGTTTCAACAGTGTTTATAGGCTGCGAACAAAATGTAAAGTAATCAACATTTCGCAAAACATGTAACAATCTAGAAATGACAATGATGATGGAAATAAAGGAAGCAATGAAGATTCCAAGGCCGTCATATCCTACGCTCATCATGACATACGTACAAACAATATTTAGAGTAAAGAATATAAGTCCCGTCCAAAACACGCCCTTCTGATCATCGAAGTACATAAGTACATGAATAAATACGAATAACATAATAAATAAGAAATATGCTAGCGCTAAAATAATAAATAGATCTAATTGCTCCATTGTAAATCCAATAGCCGGCAAAAATTTAATACCTAAACCAATGGACACTACAGTGAACAACAATTGAATTTCCATTAGAAAACTAATCTCTCTCGTTAATGTTTTTTGCATTTGTTTTTTTGCTGCTGCAATATCTTGAATAGTTCCTCCAGATAGTACATTTAGATAATAGACTTTAAACTTCTCATAGAAAGAAGTCTCAACGGATACAACAAAAGTTACTAGAGTTGGCATAACAGACAAAAATGCATAGAAGACCGGGACATCATAGAACATATATACTCTAAATTGTTCTCCGATTACTGCACCATGATCACTTAGCCAATATACAAAGTTATGCAAATATACTCCCGAATATACGAAAAGCCCTGCGAAAAATAGTGTCGGATGTTTTTTGAGATAAGTTAAAAATTCAAAGTAAGATTTTATATCTGCTCTGGGAAATTTTTGTTGGAAGTGAAGGCCCGATAATATTGCAATAACTAAGAAACCTACATCTAGCCCAATTAATGCGCCTACTACTGTAGATACATTAAAGAAGTACATCACTAACCATCCGACAATTAACGCAAGTACCGCACCAATAATAAATCCTCGTGCAATACGAATATAATCTTTTAATGCTGACAAATAGACACCTTGAATCCATATAATAACTAACAACATAAAGAAGAAATATGCAGCTACTTTATACGAAAACTCAGCACTTACACCACTTAAAAATGTAGCTGCTACTACGGAACATACTGGGATCATAATCATTAATGAACCATAATAGGATGACATTAATTTTGAATATTGGCGTTGGTATAACATATCTGCAATATATCTAGTTAACACCATTGATATCCCTGAAGTAACTACGATGGAAAATATAAAGCAATAAGAAACGGTTGCAATATATAACTCCCATTCCAAATAACTACTCCCGTTATAGGACATCACTCTTTGTAGACCAATAATGAGTAACATACATAATATCATTGGACCTACTGTCGAGAGTGAGGAATATGCGTACGCCTTAACATTGTTTATTAACCCTTCTTTATGAAAGAGTTTGCGCAGCTCGAACCCGATCCCTGCCATTCAAATCCCCCCCCAAATCGAAGTATAATCTACGATAATTTAAGATTACCTCTTCTTGTCTATAATGCAATTGAACACGTTTGAGTGCATTTTGTCCCATCTCAGATCTTAATTTCACATTCATACACAATTTAATTGCTGCCTGAGCAAGTAATTCATAATGCATAACTGGGGTAACAAAGCCCGCGGGACCAATTCCATCATCCAGACCTTCTAGTAGCTCTTTGCAACTACCAACATTAGTTGCTACATAAGGTTTTCCAGCAGCCATCCCTTCCAATATAGCTAGCGGCTGTCCCTCACTAATACTAGTCAGCATAAGAACATCCATTTTTCCGATATATTCCTTAACGTTAACTGCTCCTGTAAATTTTACATCCTTAACTTTTAGTACTTTAACTAATTGGAGACATTCCCCGTAGTATTCTTCATCCTCTTCATAGGAACCCATGATGAAAAATACCGCATTTGGTACTTCTTCCTTAATTAATGCAAAACTTTGTATCATTGTCTTAATATCTTTAATCGGTACAACGCGTATAATTGCTCCAATGTATACTTGATTGCTCGGCTTAGTCTGATTTAGTCCCACATAATTTTTAACATCTACACCATTCGGGATAATTTCTATCTTATTTTCATCGCAGCCAAGTTCAATCTCGATCTCTTTATTGCGTCCAAATAAAGTAGTTACCCAATTTGCATTCTCATAGGCACATGTAGAAAGACGATAGAAATATTGAATCCACATATCTTTAAAATACCCTTTAACCCAGTCCGCTTTAATAATTTCCTCTTCACGCTCACGCGAATAGATTCCATGTTCGGTTAAGAGGAATGGCTTATTATTAATATGTTTGGCAACTGCTCCGACAATTCCAGCATACCCTGTGGATACACTATGATATAAATCTGCTTCGGGCAGTTCATCTCGAATGGTCAAAAATAACGGTAAGATCATCGAACGAACCGTCCAAAACATTTCTGTAAACGGTACTAATGGATATCTTTCATGACATAATTTTTCTAATATATCAAAAAAATCTTTACTAGCCAAAAAATCTGATACTTGATTGAATTGCCGATTTCTTAATAAGGTAAATAAATTATCCCACTCAATATCACCATGATCACCGAGTAGTTTCATGAAATTTTGTCTTTGCTGATCCGTTAATTTGAATCTTTTTCCCCAATTTCCCTTTTCCGTTAAGTAAGTATCGAGAAATGTTTCTTTTATCTCTACAACGTTTTCTGGGAGTTTGTATTTGAATATCCCTTTTTGACTCGTTTGAGCTGCAATCGAATAAATAACAAATTCGTGTTCTGACATCTGCGTTATAATTTCATGAATCCAGCTTGATACTCCGCCCGTTACATAAGGATATGAGCCTTCTGCAATTATACAAATCCTCATAAATACACCTACTTCAATTCAATTGTGAAATGCTCTGAATCAGCCGTAACTAGATACGTATTTTCATCAATTTTATTGACATTACAGTCTACAAGTTTTCCAATCTTTTTTTCCGTTCTTAGAATGAAATATTGCGTAACGGCTTGATTTGTAATGCTAACTTCAACTTGATTGTCAGAAGTGTTTCTCGTAATTTGACTACTTAATACATATCCCATACTTAATGCTGCTTCACTAGAAGTCTGAGCACGTAACCATGGATACGTTACTTCCATTCTGTGTAACATCGATTCGAAGCCTTCATATAGTTGACTCCAATTTTTATCACCGCTACGATGAGTATCAAAAATATCATCCGGATGAATGAAGTGAGAAATGATTCCTAAAGATGTCATTACATTTGCTTCTAACCATTTGGTGTCTGCCGCATCAGCATAACCAGATGTAACCCGAGGCATTTCTATAATCCCATCACTAGCAATTTCATATTCTTGCACATAAGCATAATCTAATGGGTCTTCTTCATATAGACTGGAAATGACTCGGAAATCTGGCCACTTTTCAACTAATGCCTTCCTACCTTCTTCACTAATGATATTAGAAGGCGGTACATAACTAACCGGTGAGTAGTTTGGAAATGCTTGCGCCATATACTCCACTACTTCTTCAATGGAAGCTTCAATATCATCGATCGATTCCCATTTTTTATACTCATAAAAATCCGCTATATCTTTACGAAATTGTAATGGCTGATGATTATAACCATGTATCCCAATTTCCCCACCACTCTTCAATACTTCCCTACCATAAACAATAAGATTAGTAAAATCATCTTTATGCATAGAGCCGAATGGATACGTAACGTCATCATTGTAATCTTGAATGGCTACAGCAGTATATTTGAGATCATACTTTCTCGCAGCTTTTATCATATCTGGCCACCAAATATCCTTAAAGAAAGCAGCGATGTTTTTACGATATTCATTGTATAGTTGTACGTTTATCTCTTGACTCATAGGCGCAGGATAATCATCGATATAAAATATTTTCGAATTAAACACAGGATAAATATAATTCGGGATCATTAAGCTAATACAACCAACAACTAATCCACGATTAGCTTTCATCCCCAAATTATTTCCGTTATAGACCATGAATGATCCTTCACCATAGTCCACTTCCCATATTAAAGGCGTCTGATCTTTTCCTGTAGCTAATAACTTACTAGCAGAATCTAATTCCAAAGATAAGGAATCATTGTAAAAATAGTCATCTTCAAATACTACATCCTTCTGTCCAATTAATAGATTCGACGTAAATCGAACATCAGTATTTCCAATAACGAACCAATAATTATTAATACCAAGCTTACGATATATTTGTGTTAGTACATTACCAGGATGATCCATTCTTGCAAGGAAAAAATGTCCACCGTTATCAACATAATGTTCAATATCTTCAATGTAATCTCCCATCTTCTCCAATGAAGAGATCATTATAACTGCTGAACATGAAGACATTGTGATCGTTTCTTTGCCCACATCTTGAATCGTATATGGTTGTTTAATATAACGGTATACTTCTGCAAAGTTATCTTCCATTTCATTACTCAATGAATCTTCTGAATCAGTAACTATGCAATGATTGTCTGATGATGATGAAACCGTCTTAGTACTTTGAGCTTGGTTCATCATCTCAATCCATTCCGTTCTTTCAACAAATTTATTATTTGTTGTAAATTTTAGAATCAAACTTGATCGAGCAATCTGCGACACTATTGCAAATAATAGAATACAAATTAGAATAATGTAGACGTTACGCCGAAACTTAATAGACTTATCCATATTATGCCCCTTCAGACCAGAACCTTACCGTTGTTAATGCTTGATTCGACAACCTCACTGGTGAATTTTTCAACTTATCTAACGTAAAATGTAGCTTTTGTTTGGATCTTGTAACAAAGTACACTTTCAGTAATGCCAAATACGCATCTTCATTGTGAGGGGAATTTTCGATGAATAGTTGTGCGGATTTTTCAGCATCACCATATAGTTCTAACTTAATTTCCATATTAACTTTGGCGATGTAAGCCCACTCTGTTTCTTCAGCTAGAACAATCAAACGATTCAAAACAGATAAGTACGTAAATTGGTATTTCCGAAGTGTTCTATGATCTAAGAAGCCACTATTCATAAACTCACGTAATACTTCAGCATACGCAATGACAACATGTAAATTGGATTGTTCGTTCTCATATTTAACCGTTAGCTCTTGCATAGATATTTGTAGTTTACGCTTTAACTCCATAATTGCACTAACTGCATAATGCGATGTTTCCGTATCTTCATTACTTACAGCTCTTTGCAAGATTTCAATATAATTAATTGTATCTTGCTTCAAAACATCAATCATAACTTGTCTTCGTTCTTGATGTTCACTTACAACGAGTGCATCCTCAATTGGAATAACATTAAGTTCTTTGTTCTTTTCAATTTCGTTATATATGCCTATTCTTCTAACTTTATGCTCTTCTTGTTGACGTTCGATATATTCAGTAAATTCTTTACTTGAATCTTCCAATCGAATGCGCGACCACACCATCGGCAAAATCCATCCAACTACCGGTAAAAAGGTCACTATAATGATTTTCATTGCGATATTACGTTTGTTTTTCCAGTTTAAAATAATAATTACGATCCAAGATACAATTAGATACATCCCATACCATTGCAAGTACATTATGTTCACTCCTCACTGACTGCTGCGAACGTAATCGATGAATGAGATAAACGTTGAAGAACAATTTCTGCATCAAGTTCACTCGTATTCGATAATAACACCATTAATTGTTGTTGCTCATTAATGCCAATATAATCAGTTTCACGTAATAAAGGAGTTATATGATGAGAAGCCTCTTCAATCGATAATCCTTGTAGTTGACTTCTTAGCAATAAATAAGGTACGTGATTCTGTTGTTTTGACAAAGATTTCGATTCCAAAATCTCTCCAAATACATCACTTTGAAGAATATTTGTACCAGAAATGTAACGTGTGCCTTCGGTTGCATCGATGAAAGTAAAAGCTTTACTTAATGCAGAAGAAATTAAATTTACCGTAATTTGGAATAAGTTCTGATGGTATAGTGAGAAACTCTCGAAAGACATATCATCAATCGTAATAATTGCCGAAATGCGATCTTTATGGAAAATTGGAGCCATCATAAGGGGTGCGCCCTCGGTTAAGTGTTTATTAATGTACATTTGTCCATTAGATAATAGATCAGATAAATGCGGATAATCTTGTACTCTTAATGACTTCGATACTTCCTTATTGTTATAACCTGAATTCGCCAGCAAGCGTAAATAGCTTTGATGTTTATTGACCGTATAGATGTTAACTTTATTTACTTTCATAATCGATTTCACTACGTTAACAGCTGCATTAAACACTAATTCAGGCTCTAAACTTTCAAGTTCTTTAGTTGCATTATAAATCTTCCCATAGCTATCGCCAGAGTTCAAAATTCGCAGTTGCAACTCATCCTTTACTTCACGGACTTCAGTATATACATGCTCGAGAAATTCATATCGTTCATTAACTTCTAATATTTTTTGTTCTTGCTGCGAAATGCGCGCATTTTTTCTTTCAATGGAATAGCCTACTACTAATCCAATAAATATATAAATAGCTATTTGGAAGAAAAAGTCTGTATCGTATGTAAGTGATATCATATCTCTACCATCATTTAATTTCTCATATGTAAATAATCCAATGGATAGTACGACGGATAATACAGCCTGTCTATTACCATAGAGAATACCTATTATAGTTATGTAAAAAATACTTACATCAACTACACCATAGGCACTATGTACATAATTAAGAGTAATCCAAGCTGTAAGGGCAAACGCTAGAAGATTTTCTGCATACGGGAGTATTGTTTTCTTGAATGAGCTCAAGTCTATTCTTGGAGGTGTTTTTTCAACTACTGCTGCTGCTACTTGTTCCTCTGAGTGCTTTTTCAAAAAGAAAATTGCTGTTCGTTCAAGACCTTCTTGTAGCGAATATAGTGGCGACCAATCTAGATCTTTCATAATTCTAGTATTATCTAGAACCGAATGATCAATGTCACCCTCTCGCTTATTAACATATTCAATCTTCTCAATTGGCTTGATCGTGGTAAGAGATTCAATAATGTCGTTTAGAGAAGTTTGTATATTCGTTGATAGATTGTATACCCCTTTAGCTGAGCTGTTTACACTACGATATATCGCATCAACTACGTCCTCGACATAAATGAAATCTCTCGTCTGCGTTCCATCACCATGTACAATAATGGATTTATCTTGCGTAAGTCGATCCATAAATATCGATATAACTCCTCCTTCACCCTCACTATTCTGCCTTGGACCATATACATTTGAAAATCTAAATCCAATGGTAGATAATCCGTATAATTCATTCCATTTATTACTGTACATCTCATTTGTAAGTTTACTAATTCCATATGGTGATATTGGACTGCAGATAGAATCTTCAGATAAAGGCAATTGATCCTGTGGTCCATAAACAGCCGCAGAAGAAGCATAAATGAATGATTTAACATTATATTTGCTAGATAGATCTAACATATTCACAAACCCAAGTACATTGGTTTCTGTATCTAGCTTAGGATTAACTAATGATTTCTTAACACTTACTTGTGCTGCCAAATGAACGACAACATCAAAACGATTAGCTTTAAAAACTTCCTCGCACTTTGCATCATCAACCGACAGTATGTAACCTTTATGCTTGAATTGAACATTTTCTTTGCTTCCTGACACTAGATTATCGATAATAAAAACTTCGTAACCTTCCTTAAAGAAACGATCGGCAGCATGAGAACCAATGAAGCCGTAGCCCCCTGTAATTAACACCTTCACACAAATCACCACTTTCCCAAAAATATACAGTTTAATCCCATTAATAACAACAACTTCTTAACCACATGCAAATAATCCGAACTATAATTTTATAATATATTCATATTATGGATATTTTTAATAATCAACTCCTAAAAAACCCCTAGAGCCAGATACCGACTCATCTCGGCTGAACTTGCTCTAGGGAGTGTTTATTTATTCTATTGCAAAGTATAGCTAATCATGTCTCCGCTTGAAGGAAGTTTTTGCGAATTTTTATCATCAAGCATAGCTCCAAAATGAACTGTATCTGATCTACTTAGGTTGAGCATGTCTAACGGAATAGCGATTTCAATGATTTTTGCGGAAGTATAATACCTATTACTCGTTATCAAATTTTCACTTATTGTAAACGACCAGGACTTCCCATCCCCGCTATAACTATACAATCTACCATCTTCAAGCAAGTAATCTATTCCAGATGAGCTCCATTTTGAAATTTTATACCCCGTGTTGCTATCATTATCAGAATTAAAGTAAATTTGATCCTTACCACCTAACTTACTTCCCTCCAACAAGATATATAAATTAGCATCATCATTAGTTACTTTCAAGCTCTTTATATTATTACTGCTTGTAGCAATCGTTTCGATATCTGACCAATCTTTAACTTTACCATCCACAGCTATTTTATCTACTGTTGGTGTCGGTGTTGGTACTGGTGTCGGCTCTGGTGTTGGTATTGGTGTTGGTACCAGCGATGGTGTCGGTGTTGGCTCCGGAGTTGGTGTTGGCATTTCTGCCACAGTAGTTACGATAGCCATTGACCCGCCTGATGGCAGTTGATTACTAGTAGAATCCTTCCAAATATAACCTACTTCAATACTGCTACTACCTTTTGCATTAATGACTTCTAAAGGAATCGCTAATTCAACGACTGATGAGTAAATCGCTACATTCGTTTTCTTGTAGTCCGTAATTCTACTCCAATTCCAGTCTTTACCTGTACCGGTATATTGATATAACGCTCCATTCTCTAGCAAATACGATGCAAACTGATTAGACCATTGAGTAGATGCAAATGAAGTAGATTCACCCAAGCCCGTATCAATATACAATTGACCTTTCTCAGTTAATAAGTTTCCTGTTACTAATACATATAATGTGTCATCTTCAATAATCCCTTGCAATGTTTTCACATTTGATGCACTAGTTGCTAATTCTGAGTAAGGAGTCCAGTCATTAGTTAGACCATCAATTGTAATACTTTTTCCAGTTTCATCGGGAGCAGATGGTGTTGGTGTTAACTCCGGTACTTCGGATGGATTCTGCGCTAATAGTTCATTCTGTTCGAATGCACCTAAATCAATATTTACTCCGAATACTCGCTGTTGCGATCTAATATCGAGAGTACCACCTGAACCGTATATTATAGTACCCGCATCAATTGCTGGAGAGTCTTCTTGTAATGAAAGCTCACCTGATTGGGCATCTGTGAATAATGGATCTGCAAATATGGAATGCACATCTCTTTTTGTCGCAGTTACATACTTTTCGAATGAGTTATATTTGGTCCCATACACTCTCCAATGATTAGAAATAGCTCCCGATACATAATACATATTATAATCTACAAAATTCCCGTTATTTCCTGTTCGATTATCATAGAAAAATGGTGTCATGGAATCTGCATAAAATATGTTGTTGTAATAGGAATTATTTGTCACTTGGTTTTGGAATGTAATTTCTCCATCACCAGTTTTAAGTGTGTTATTGAAATAGAATGTATTATTCATAATAATATTATTAGATGCAGAGCCGTTCTTTGTAGACGATCCGCCCATAATAAGTCCTGATTGATGATTATTATAAATGTAATTATTTCTTACGACGATATTATTTGTCGTTTTATTAAATTTCTCGCTCGCAATCTCTATACCATAATTATTATTGTATACTTCGTTACGTTCGATTATTGTATTTGTCCCGCCATCAACATAAATTGCTGCTGCAGCGCGGACCCCTCGATAGGCTGGGTTAGCAATTGTATCGACACTATGCACGATATTGTCGCTTACTACCCCATTTCTTGCTTGGTCAATACATGGACTTGAACAAGTACCATAATGACCCGCTACATCAATTCCAATATTGTTCACGTTGTATATAAGATTGTTCGAAATCGTAAATCCATCTACATTACCAACAACAGTTACTGTTTCACTTGATCCGAGTATTAAATCATGAATTTGATTACCTGAAATTGTAATGTCCTTTATCGCTTGAGCTCCATTACCATATACGATAATACCGTTTGCATTGCCTTTTACATTAGTATTTGCAATATCGTGCAAATGGTTATTCATAATATACAGATTGGATCCACTCTTTGTTACTTTTATACCAGCCAAATACTTTGAAGAACTATCGGATACAAGTCCAGTTAGCTCAAAACCATCGAACACAACATAATGTGAATTGATGAACTGAACAATATATGAAGTATCTGGTACGTTAGATACATCAATAATCGGTAGTTCCCCAGGATAAGCCTGGAACGTAATATGTCCTGCACTTGCTGAACCAGAATTCGTAATTGTTATAGCTTCTTCATATATGCCTTCACGTACTAGTACAGTTTCCCCTGCTTTCATCGTATCTGCTGCATATTGAATGGTACGCCAAGGTGCGTCGACAGACCCATCATTATTATCGGAACCGCTTGTTGAGACATAAAATACTTTACCAGGGAAATGATCCGTTGAACTAGCGCCTATTGGTAGGTACGTAAATAAAATCATAACACTTAGAAATGAAAGAAAACTGAATTTCACTCTTTTTATGATCCTCACATGCTTTTCCTGTGTATTCATAGTAAAGAACAGCCCCCTCCGTATTAAATTTTGCCCCGTACAACAATCGCTACAGCCATTGTCTACAAGAGTTTTCATACCATATTCTAAGTTTATCATTATGAACATTGTATGAAAATGGACAAACGTATAACGAAGGGAATTTAATTTTTCAGCCTCATTTGCTACATTTTACCACATAATTTATTAATATAGATAGTCATTTATTGATTAACTGCGACTTTTTACACTCTTATTGTTAATAATTTGTAATGATTTTGCATATACTATCGTGGACTTCAGGACACTTTCATTTCAATAATGACCTTCTTATCACATAGGATGTGCCAAAAGTCATCTCCTTTCCTAATTAAGAAGTGATTATTCAATTGTTGATGATTTTGGAACAGTTCTTTGAATTACAAGTAATAACGAGAAATATTGTGTAAGTATAGAGACGATTTCATAATATTAGGCTATAATATAAATAACAACTTAAGCCCTTTTGGATTTCGATTCTATTTTCACTCATTTTTCGTCATAGGCAATTGCAATTTAGCATTTGCTAATTTCGTGTGAGCAAAGTTAGAATCTGTTAGATTGCTTATAAATAGCAGTCATGTCACGTACTTTCGAGTTAGGTGAAATTTATCACAATATTTTCATCCAAGCACGTAGTATAATTAAAACAAGAAATCTGGAATCGCTTCATGCCGATCATTAATCGGTCAAAAGTAGTTCTATTCAAAGGAGACCTGGATATGTCAGAATCAAACACACAAGCGCAATCTGAAGCGGTAACTCCGAGTCAACAGCAGCAAGCTCTACTTGAGCAATTGTTGCAGCCGGAAGTACAAGCATCACTTTCTACTTTAGTAGAACAATTGCCAAAGTTAACCGAATTAGTAAGTTGCTTAACAAAGTCTTACGATGTTACGAAAACTTTAGCTACTGATGAAGTTTTCAAAAATGACATCATAAGCGCGACTACAGAAATTGTTGGTCCAGTTATTGAAGGTGCAAGATCAATGGCAATCAATGCAATTGAAGCTAAAGATCGTGCTGCAACAAGTCAAGAAGTTATCGGTATTTTCGGACTTATGAAAATGCTTAAAGACCCTCAAGCACAAAAAATGTTCCGTTTTATTAATGCATACCTTGAAGTGAGCAACGAACGTTCCAAATAAAAATAATCGAATCAATCTAAAGTAATGGACGGAGGACTAGCTATGTCTAAACACATTGTCATTTTGGGTGCAGGTTACGGTGGCGTACTTACTGCTCAAACTGTTCGTAAATACATGGACAAAAGTCAAGCAAAAGTAACAGTAATCAACCAATTCGCAACACATCAAATTATTACGGAACTACATCGCCTAGCTGGCGGTACTTTAAATGAAGAGGCTATTGCCATTCCTTTAAAGAAAATTTTTGAAGGTCTTGATATTAATCTAAAAATCTCTAAAGTTGAATCTTTCTCTGTTGAAAACAAAGAAATTAAACTTGCGGACGGTACTACTCTTTCTTACGATGCTCTAGTTGTAAGTCTTGGTAGCCAAACTGGTTACTTCGGAATTCCTGGTCTTGAAGAAAACAGTATGGTTCTGAAATCAGTTAATGATGCTAACCAAATTTACAAACATATCGAAGACCGTATTAAAGCTTATGCTAAAACTAAAAACGAAGCTGATGCTACAATCGTTATTGGTGGCGGCGGTCTTACAGGTGTTGAGCTTGTTGGTGAAATTGCGGATAACTTCCCTAAAATCGCGAAACATTACGGCTTAAGCGCTAAAGATCTAAAAATTAAGTTGATTGAAGCTGGACCGAAGATTCTTCCTGTTCTTCCAGATCATTTGATTGAGCGCGCGACAGAAAGCTTAGCTGCTCGTGGTGTAGAGTTCATCACTGGCGTTCCTGTTACTGGCGTTGTTGGTAACAAAATTGAGCTTAAAACTGGCGATACAATTGAAGCTAACACATTTGTATGGACTGGTGGCGTAGCTGCTCTTCCAGTAGTTGCTGATTCTGGTCTTGAATGTGATCGCGGTAAAGCTGCTGTTAATGAGTTCCTACAATCCAAATCACATGCTGATGTATTCGTAGTTGGTGACTCTGCACTTGCTTTCCCTGCTGACGGCGGACGCCCTCATGCTCCAACTGCACAAAACGCATGGCAAATGGGTGAGTTGGTAGGCTTCAATCTTTATGCTTACTTCAATGGTAAAGCTATGGATGAATTCCACCCAGTTAACTCTGGTACACTTGCTTCTCTTGGTCGTAAAGACGCGGTTGCAACTGTAGGAGCTAGTAACACTGCACTTAAAGGTATTTCTGCAACATTGATGAAAGAAGCAAGTAACATTCGTTACCTGTCTCACATTCATTCTCTACGTACAGCAGTTCATACTAAGCTGTAGTAGTTATATAATGCAATGGAGACTGTCTTAATCATCATGAAGCCATTACATTAAACACCGTGAGCTTCAATTTGTGAAATACAGTTAAACAGATAAAGGCGAATTCTCAGTCTATGGTGATTGAGAATTCGCCTTTATTTTATGGACTTTTTCGTCGCATGAACTCCATTTTTACTGTCTATCGAGAGGTTTAGGTGCTTTTTCGTCGCATGGACTCCGTTTTTACTGTCTATGGTGCGCTTTGGGTGCTTTTTCGTCACATGGACTCCATTTTTACTGTCTATCGAGAGGTTTGGGTGCTTTTTCGCCGCATGGACTCCATTTTTACTGTCTATGGTGCGCTTTGGGTGCTTTTTCGCCGCATAGACTCCATTTTTACTGTCTATGGTGCGGTTTGGGTGCTTTTTGGCCCCTCATCTCATTTGAGTGTCGAACATTGAGCCTACATACTCGTATTTATTTATTCTTTTCGTTCTGCCTGATACAACGGCATGGAAATGTCCCTTTTCACTTAGTTGACTTAAGTACTTAATAGCTGTCTTTTCATTGATCTCCAAATGCTTAACTACATCCACTGGTCTTATTACCTTTCCATTTACTAATGCGAGTCGTATTATTTCATTCTCCACCCTATTAACTCCCACACCAAGTCCAAGTTCCCTCTTCCCCAAATATGGAAACACGATCATCTTCACAAAGCTTTTAACTAATTCAGCATTACTTTCAAGCTCGTCCACTGCTATCGATATCACTTTCACGCCTACCGCCTGTAGAAACAATTCGCGATTTAACTCCCTTCTATACTTTGTACGATCTGCTTGTTCAACATGTGGACCATACCCTTTAATTTCAAATGCAATACGAGCATCTCCCACGCATAACATCAAATCCACAAAAAACTTCATTCCTCTCCAGTCTGCAATTTCATATTCAGGATGCAGATCCTTGAAGTTGCCTACTAGCGGCCACCACACTTTTTCAAGAAATAATATTTCTCCATAGCTATGACCTCGTTGCAAACGATCCTTTCGTTCTCCTGTTCGTTGCTTCAGATGAACCTTCAACCACTCCTCATGCACTTCAGCAAAACCCATACCTTCATCTCCCTTAAATTAAAATAAAAAGGCCCATTCCCCTGATATTAGGAAAATGGGACATGCTTTGTCGCAATTCGATTGAAATTTATGTATTTATTTATATTTTAGAATAAACATTCATATTACTCAAGATGCAATTACATTAAGCAATAAAACAGAAATAACTACATAACAGTTTTGAAATTGAAGTGACCAAATAAACAAAAAACGGAAATCATCTAGAGCTTATTGTAGGGAAATAATTACACAAAATTACACTGAGTTAAAGATAATTAATTAGCGTTAAATAGAATTAATTCGATATAACCTTATGATGTCTAAGCTAAAAGAGTATACTTCTCATCTTATTCACAAATTCATACTGAATATTTTGCTATACTGTATAAGTAGCAATTACGTAATACAATATTAAGGAGTTCGAGCAAGCATGATCGTAAATCAACAACAAGTAGCAACAGGCATGAGTTCCGCATTAATGGCGTGTACAGGCGGAGCAATATTAACGATTCACAGCGCTAATCATCTCAGTTTCAATGGACAGGAGTTACTTTCTTGGTTATTTGTGGCGTATGCAGTAGCAGGATTATTCAACTTAATTCTTGCTTTGCGATACAAACTACCGATTGCTGGAGCACATTCCATTACCACTGTCGCATTTTTAAGTACCGTCTCTATACAATTAACATTACCCCAGCTTACGGCAAGCTTCTTAATGTCGGGACTCATTATTGCAGTGCTTGGATTCACAGGTATATTCAATGTTCTATTCAAACATATTCCACGATCAATTATTGATGCTATGCTTGCAGGTATCATTATGCAATATATATTAGAACTTATCCCTTCATTCAAAGCAAACCCACTTGTCGGTTTACTTGCCCTGATCGGATATTTTGTAGCACCTAGAATTTTCAAAGCTGTTCCACCTATTATTGGTGTTATTGTATTTGGTCTAATCGGATTGTTATTTACTTATACATTTCCACAAGTAACACCAATTGCATACGAATTCCCTCTTTGGGTAACACCTGAATTTACATGGCAGGGATTAATTTCAATAGCTATTCCAATTGCAGTGCTCATATTAAGCAATGATCTAGCAGTATCATTAGCCTCATTAACTAAGCAAGGTTATCAGCCACCAATTAATCGAATAATTTCTTATTCAGGCATCGCTTCTGCATTAGGCAGCTTTTTCATCAGTCATTCCATTAATACAGGTGGAATGATGACCACCGTTTGTAGTAGCGAGGAAAGCGGCGAACATAAGCAGCGTTATCGTGCAGGTGTTGTTTCCAGTGTGCTTTGCATTATTTTCGGTGTTTTCGCTTGGAAACTAGTTCCGTATATTACATCACTTCCGCAATACTTTATTGCAACTATTATTGGTTTTTCATTGTTAGGTGTCTTTCTTAATAGTATGAGTTCATCATTTGCAGATACAAAAAATAGCTTTCCCGTCGTATTTGCCTTTATTATTTCTGCAGCTAACATATCTTTCTTTGGTATTTCTGCTGCATTGTGGTCATTAATTGTAGGTACCGTATTAAGTGTAGCATTGCGTGAACGAAAATCTAAACAACGTAATGAGCAGTAATTGAGCAATATCTAAGTAGTTGTTATTGAACCTCTCATGACTAAAGTCACGAGTTTGCGGCTCTACAATTCCGTCAATAATTCATTTAATGGAGATGAGGATATGTCGATGCTTAATCAATTAGTTGAACAAATAAGAAAAGCTAACTATATTACTGTACTATCGGGTGCTGGCATTAGTACTGCGAGTGGAATTCCAGACTTTCGTTCACCGAATGGCATCTATTCACAAGTTAATAATGTTGAATATTTACTATCCGAAGGATATTACGCAACTCACCCCAAAGACTTTTGGATAAACTTTAAAAGTATTTTTCTAATGGAGCGGATGCAGCAATATGAGCCTAATATCGCGCATACGATGCTAGCGGAACTCGAAGCTCTCGGGAAAAAGGTTACGATTGTTACGCAAAATGTAGATGGATTACATCGTAAAGCTGGCAGCCGTCATATTCTCGAAGCTCATGGCTCCATCGATCATGCTCATTGTCCAAAATGTAAACGAAGCTATGAGCTAAGTTATGTTATGGATGAACAAATTCCACGTTGTGAGCATGATAATTTCATATTAAAGCCTGATGTTGTCCTATTTGGCGGTATCGTGCGTCATCTTCCTGAAGCTTATGAGGCAAGTGAGCAATGCGATCTATTTCTTACGCTTGGCTCGTCACTGCAAGTATTTCCTGTAAAGGAATTGCCGTTCTACGCTAGTCGCGCTAGCCTACCTAAGCTAGCTATTATTAACTACGAAGCTACTGAGCTAGATTACCTGTTCGATATAGTTATCCATGATGATCTTGTCACAAGCTTTCAATATATTAAACAGCATTTGTAGCCTCTAGATATGTGCATGAATACTGCTTGCGCATCATCATAAACAAGGAGCCTACCACCCTAGGATAAGGTTGTAGACTCCTTGCTGTGGCGTTATATCGACATGTACAAATTAGAGTGTTTCATCATTTACCCTTTGAGTCTTTGGGGGCTGCGATTGGGAATCTTATACAGACTGTCGTTCCAATGCCTACTTTACTAAAAATAGTAACGCCATATGAAGACCCGTAAAAAAGCTTAATCCGTTGATTAACATTGCGTATGCCATAGCCAACATTTGCGCTTTCATCAATATCCCCAAGCTGCTCAAGCAATTCTGTACTTATACCGACGCCATCATCGATAATTTTGAATAGAATGGTATCCCCTTCTCGGATCCCAACTATTCGAATATGAATTCGGTCCGCACACCACGCATGCTCCAATATATTTTCAATAAAGGGCTGCAGTATTAGTTTAATCGTACGATATTTCATAATTTCCGGATCAATATCGAAGCTGGTACCCATACGATCCTCATACTTAATTTTCTGAATATTAATATACGCATTTGCCTGTTCCAGCTCTTCACTGATTGAGAGGAAAATACGCCCCTCATTCAAGGACAAACGATAGAACTTTGCCAAATCCATAACCATAAGTTGGAGCTTATCTAGCTCCCCAAATTTCGCCAAGCGATTAATCGACGACAGCGTGTTATATAGAAAATGGGGATTAATCTGAGCCTGCAGCATATCAAGTTCAGATTCCTTCTTATCCAGTTCCGCAACATATACTTTATGGATCAATTCACCGATATTTTGCCCCATCTCGTTCAAAGCAATTGAAATTCGACTAAATTCATCATATCCTTTGAAATGAATACGTTTATGGAAATTCCCCTCTTGAAATGAATCAAGTACGGACACAATCTTCCCAACTTTCCGCGAAAAATATCGCGAAAGAAGGGCTCCCGACACAAAATAAAACACAATGAAAATTAATATAATTACAAAGGTTAATAGACGAACTTCACTAATTTTCTCTTTAAATATCTGATTCGGTATGACCGCTGTTATATTCCATTCCAGTCCTGGAATCAACTGCTCTATAATCAAATAATCCGTAAATAACGTTTCATCCCACTGTCCGCCGGATTGATACTCTGATTCACCAGAGGCCATCATTATGTTATCATCTGCGTCGGTAATGAAAATTGTAGCTCCATTGCCAATCTTATCATAATCTACACTCTCGAATAATTCAGTTAAATAAACGCTAAGCCTCAAAAAACCAATCTCTCGAGGCTTGGTTCCAGACTGTACATCAACCATTCTGCGAAGAAGGGACAAGTATCCATACTCCGCATCACTCTCAATTTGCTGCCATTGCATTGTAATTCCGTACTCCTCCTCCGGAAATTGTACATACCACGGCTTATCGATAATTCTTGATAGATGATATAAATCATACAATCTTTCACTTACTATTAACGGATCCTCGCCCTTATAATCCCGATATATCTCTGGAATAGTTTCATTTTGCAAATAAATTGATAGCCATATTTGTTGATTCGTAGCTTCGATAAATGTTTGAAACTTTGGAAGTAAATATTTGGTTGTCGCTTCGTAGCTTACCCAGCCTTCCTCGTAATTTTTAAGATGTCTAACAAGTGAATGATCGAAATAAAACAGATCTGAAATCCGTATTATATCTTCCATCTTGTAGGATATATTGTCACTCATCTGTGATAATGTACCATTAACGTTGCTCTCAGTATGCTCCCTAATCGATTGCACATATAGAGAATTAGCGAAATAACCAATTAATAACACTGGAATAACGATAAAAAAGCAGTAGGATAGCATTAGCTTATATCCATATGGCATATATCTATACTTTCTCATAGCTATAGCCTTCTACGATATTCTAAAGGTGTTTTACCGTAATGATCTTTGAATTGCCTGCTGAAATACGGAAGATAGCGATGCCCCGTCAAATTAGCTATCTCATATACTTTGAGTTTGGTATGTAACAACAGTTCACTAGCCTTCTCCATTCGCAGCATCACGACATAATCAGTAAAGTTTGTAGACGTTTCTTCTTTGAAAATTTGCCCTAAATAGTTAGGTGTAAAAGAATACTTCTCCGCTACATCCTTCAGTGTAAAATTTTCATGTAGTCGCAGCTTTACATCATCAATAATCGTCTGCACAAGCTTCCAATTCTTCTTATGCTTCTTCATTTGGAGTAGTTCAGATAGTTCATATACCATATAACGAAGCCAAGAATGAATCTCATCTATCGTTTCGTACTTCATAATAACATCTAACCCTTGAATATCTAAATTTAGCATTTGAAATAAATCCTCATTTATTTGTTGTAAATAAGAATCCAGCTTCATTACCAAAAAAACAGTAAAGTTTTGAATCGTTAATTTTGATCTTAACTGCGTAGCTAAACAATACAGCTCATTAAGCTCATCATGAACGTTAACTAGATCATAATTCGTCATTGCTTCAAATAGTGCGTCCAACTGTATATCAAGATTTTGACCGTTCATCATTGAATTAGATTGAATTTCGTTATAATGAATGACTCTACCTTTTCCATAAAACATTTTGTAATCCAGTGCAGCTTTCGCCTGTTGGTAGGAGTCCTTTAACTCATAAGCATTTGCAACAATATCCCCAATACCAATGGTAACAGTAAGTGGCAGCTTTAACTTATCTCGTTCAAATACATTATGTATGTTATTCAAATCCATCGTACTATCAATTAAAAGAGCTAACCGCTTATCTGTAACTTTACACATATGTTCAATCTGATTCTCAGCGCACATCGCAAACAAAATGTCCCAAAAAATCTTAGATAGCTCCGACTCGTCAATGGCTATTTCCTGTGATCTCTTCACGATCCAATCATCTCGCTCAACAATAACGACTTGAACAGGCCAATTCAGCGCATTTAATTTATATTCTTGAATCAATACTCCCAATGTTCTCGCATCCAAAGAGCCCTCAAGCAATTGGAATAAAGATTCATTTTTCACAATGGGTATCATACTTTTGTACAGTTGCTCTGCCTCAACAAGCTTCTTCTCCTCGTCCAATTCTAGACGTAGCTTCTTCAACGATTCAATGAGCTCATTATCATCCATCGGCTTCAGCACGTAGCTGCAGGCATTAAGTGAAAGCGCTTGCTTAATGTAGTTAAAATCCTGGTATCCGCTTACAAATATGATTCTCAACTTCTCATACTTATCGAGCGCTTTCCTTGCTAGTTCCAACCCTGACATATTGGGCATCCGTACATCCGTCACTAAAATATCAACTTTCTCTCTCGCTATTACTTCACTTGCAGCAAATCCACTAGTAGCCGTCGCTGCGATTTCCATACCGAGTTCTGCCCAAGGAATGAATGTTTGCATGCCTTTTAGATCAAGAATCTCATCATCAACAAGCAATACTTTGTACATCCGCTTCATCTCCTAGATTCTATAATGCTAGTAAGCAGTTATACTTTTAAATAATAAAAATAAAATAGTATACTATAAATAGTATACTATTTTATCACACAAATAACAGGATTATTTTACTTTTTTTCAAGTAATTTCTTGTTTGCTTGCCATATCTCAGTACGGAACTCAAGCAGTTTATTGTAACCTAATTTTTGTGCATCAGCTTCAGCCTTGTCAAGAATAGCATCTACCTCTGCATCGCTAGCTGCCATAATAGATTTTGCATAAGCTTCAAGGAATAAATCATCAACACCTTGCTTAATAATTCCTATCTCGCTATCCGGCTGTGGATCCATATTGATGAATTCTGTTGCATTAGATGACGTTTTCCAAGTAATTTCACTTTGGTAACGTGCATTCCAATCTTGCTCTGCAGGAGGAAGAGTTGCCTCATATTTCATTTTCGCAGGGTCTATAAAGCCTGTGTTACCATTCCACATAATTGGATCATGATCTTTTTGCAGTTGTGCTACTTCAATCGGATCATAGTTTCCAGTAAAGATCGGGTCGCCATCCTCATCGAATCCATTCCAGTTTTTACCTTCTGGTCCGAAGAACAATAGTGATTGACCTTCCGGTCCAGTGTACCAATCTAAAAATGCAAAGATTTTTTCTGGATCTTTTGCTGCCTTTGTAATAACACTTACATTCCAGCCTAAGCTAGTATAAGAACCTGGGTAAATTTTATTTTTATCCAAGCCTTCTTTATGGATAGGCCAGATCATAAAGTAACCAGAATCTGGATCAGTTTTAACCATTTCGTTATGGGCTTTTGAAGCAATCGTAGTAGGGCTAGATGACGCAAATACCGCTACACGTCCTTGCATAACCTTTTCTTCTACTTGGTCAATCGTTTGTGTAAATGCATCTTGAGATACTAGACGTTCTCTGTACAATTTAGAGATATACTTCTGTGCTTCACGGAATATATCGTTAGTGAATACTGAAGTTAATTTATCGCCTTCCGGTACTCCACGCATATTTGCATTCAAATAACTGTAAGAAACATCTTCACCAAATGCCGTGTACAATACGCCAAAACCTTGCATGTCAATTGCACGATGTGGTTCAAACGGAATAATTTCGTTACCATACTTTGCTTTAACTTCCGTTAAGTAGCTATATAGATCATCTGTCGTTTCAAGCTTAGGAGAACCTAACTCTTCATAAATTTTCTTGTTAATTACATAACCTGCATTACCTGCTGGGCGACCTGTGTACCAGTTCGGGAACTGATAAAGCTTTCCATCAGGATGACGAAGCAAGTTCAAATCGGGTCCCATCCAGTTTTTCAAATTTGGATACTTATCAAGATAGTCATCGAATGCAACAAGTTGTCCCGCTTCATATAGTCTAGTAACATCGACACCGCGATCACCCCAGATGACATCAGGTAATTCGTCGGAAGCGATCATTGTACTTAGCTTCGTATCGTGATTACCACCCGCTGAGATTGGAATAATATTGAGTTTTTTATTTTCTATCAACCACTTACCTGCTACTGTGCTGTCCCATGCAGGAACATCATACCAGCTATAGTGACCATACATGCTGAATTCCAATGGCTCAGAACCAAACTCCCACACATCTGATGCTGGTGGTGCCTCTTCTGTATTGCCCTCCACTATGTTATTGCTCGTAGATGTAGGTTTCGGTTCATTTTTCCCAGTTGAGTTACTACCACAACCAGCTAACACTGTAGCTAGAACAAGTATAGCTGACACGACTAGCAACATCGGTTTTCTAACTTTCTTCATTCTGTACTACCCCTCTCATCATCTTTTTTATATGTCCAAAGCAGAAATCGCCTTAAACCGATCGGAAGAACTACTCTTTTAGCGAGCCAATGAGCACGCCTTTCACGAAGTACTTTTGCACGAATGGATATACCATAATGATAGGCATGGTGACAACCATCATCGTTGCCATCGTCAACGATTTAGAAGTAATGTTTTGCATGCTCTCCATACGTGCTTGAGATGCTGAATCCAACTGTGCTACCTGGTCAGTTACAATGTTTGCATTCAATATTTGTCGCAGCATCGTCTGAATCGGTAGAAGCTTTTCATTCGTAATATAAATACTCGGTAAAAACCAGTCATTCCAATGACTAACAGCTGTGAACAAAGCAAGTGTTGCAATAACCGGTCCTGACAATGGGAACACGATCCGGAAAAATATTCCCCAGTTGGTGCAGCCATCGATCTGTGCAGATTCCTCAAGCCCATTCGGTAAACTTTTAAAGAATGTTCGGAATATAATCATATTCCATACGCTAACTAAACCTGGGATAATAAAGACCCAGAAGCTATTCATAAGGCCAAGAGACCGTACTAATAGAAAAGTAGGAATCAGTCCACCGCCGAAATACATTGTAATAATGAAAAATACCATATACTGATTGCGGCCTATCAAATCTTTCTTCGTCATACCGTAAGCAAGGATCGCCGTCATAAGTATGGCTGCAGCCGTACCTATGACCGTTCTTGAGATCGAAATAAAAAAACCGTTAAGAAGTCGACTATCGTTAAATACAACCTCGTAGTTTTCCAGCGTAAATACTCTCGGCCAGAAAGTGACTCCTCCCATCAAGGTATCAACCCCCTCATTGAATGAAACGACCAATGCGTTCCAGAACGGGTATAGTGCACTGAAAGACAATAATGTTAGAAATGTATAGATAAAGATCATCATAAGTTTGTCACTAAAGCCTAATCGCACCAATGCGGTTCGCCTCCCTGTTCTTTAATTTTGCATTTTACCACAAGCTGTTCCCAGATCTGCGGGCGATATAATTAGCTATCGTTAACAATCCGATACTGATGATAGCCTTGAATAATCCAACCGCTGTTGCATAGGAGTAGCGATAATTCGATACCCCAACTCGATAGACATACGTATCAATAACATCAGATACCGGCCTCAACACTGGATTAGCTGCTAATAGTAAAATATCCTCAAAGCCTGCACTAAGTAGACTTCCGATCTGAAGAATCATGAAGATGACGACCACTGGCATTATTGTTGGTAAAGTAATTAAATAGATTTGTTTGAACTTGGTTGCTCCATCTATATCAGCTGCCTCGTACATATGCTGATCAACACCAGCAATTGCTGCCAAATATACGATAGAACCAAAACCAATTTCCTTCCATACATTAGCAGTTATTAAGATCGACCAGAAGTACTTTGGTATTGAGAGAAAATTAATCGGCTCACTAATTGCCCCCACCGAACTTAATAACATATTAATACTGCCGTTCTCCGTAGCTAGCAACGACGAAGTAAGTCCTGCCACAATAACCCAAGATAAGAAGTGAGGCAAGTACGTAATCGTCTGTACCACTCTTTTGAAGATCATATGGCGAATCTCATTAAGCATAAGAGCTAATATTATTGGAGCCGGAAAGCCAATGAAAAACTTTAGAAAACTAATAATAATTGTATTTCTCATTACCGTGTAAAACTCTGGAGCATTGAAAAACATCTCAAAATGCTTCCAGCCAACCCATGGATTAGCCCAAATATCGCCTTTAGTAAAAATATTGTAATCCATAAAAGCTATTAGAACCCCGTACATAGGCATATATGCAAATATAAAAATCAACAATATTCCTGGCCATACCATAAGTTGAATATCCCATTGCTTGAGAAAACGCATGACTAGATTCGGTTTACGCTTTCTTTGTTGAAGTAATACTGCATGTTGCTGCTTAGTTGTTGTCTGTGACATTTGTATCCTCCTTGCTACTGTGTTGATATCATCATTGTAAGACAGATATGAATCTCATACTATTTGCCTAATCAACAAAAAATGATACTCTGCAATGGAGATTCGTGTAAATTGATAATATTGCAAACCTATATTCTCCGAAAATAATGTCTTACTCTCGTGTTCATATACATAATTGAATATAACAAATAGCCCCAAACCCTTTGAAATATTTCTCACAGGTTTGGGGAAGTAGTATAGTAGCTTAATCGTTGCTGAATATAGCTTATAGATCATATTTCAGTATATCTTCATACAGTATATTCAATACAAAAAAAGCGACTCCAAGAAGTCGCTTTTTATTCGATGCCGATTAAACGCCTTGGATTACTTTGTTATCAAAGTCAGCTTTTTGAACTTCCCCTAAGATACAGGTTCAAAAAGCAGGCTTTCAGAACCGAGAAGATGAAACGCTACTTGAGAAAGGCGGAAGCGCAAGTGTACGTTATTGGTACACGCGAACCGTACTTTCCAAGTTCGTTTCATATTCGATGCCGATTAAACGCCTTGGATTACTTCGTTATCAAAGTCAGCTTTTTGAACTTCCCCTACTGCGCTTGCACAATATGCACGCCCCATGGTTCTAGCTTCTGAAGCGAATTCGACTCTATCGTTATGCCACTAATCAACTCTTTACCGCTTGTATACGTATAAGAATACTGCACCAGAGCAGCCGAATAGTTCAAATAAAAACGCACTTCTTTCCCATCTGAATCCAGTGATGTTTTCACTGTAACTTCAGGAGGTAGCTGCTGATTAGCCCCATATAATTCTGCTCTTTCAAGCGCAGCCCTCAGTACATGATGAACCACTTCTCCTGGAGCCATACAACCGATATAGGTAGCTTCACCATTGCCGTACTGATTTCTCGTAATCGCGGCATATTCACCCCACTGTGGATGATCATAATAAGCTAATACTTCTGCCGTTGTTGGCGTTAATAGCTCCATCCAACTCTCGACTGAACCTGACTCACTATTTATAGTACCACGTAGTCCAACCTTGTTCGGACTAACGAAAATATTATAATTTACACCACATGCTTGCTCGATGATCGCAGGCTGCACTGTTGTCCGTACCTTTACTTGATCATTAGCGAAACCGCTCTTGAAGGAATAGACAATATGTCCACCTTGCTCTACAAATTGATTAAGGCGATGAAGTAATTCATCCGGTGCAGCATATAGTGCAGGCACAATAATTAGTTTATATTGCTCGATATTGCTAGTTGTAGGGAATATAAAGTCGCACTCCATATTCAAACGATAGCATTCATCATATAGCCAACGAACAATATCATTATAATTACGTCCATCAGGTAGCTTGAACCATTCCATTGCACTTAAAGCTTCATTACTTACGAGTATTGCAATTTTATTTTGCTTACTTAATCCCATTAATTGATCCGATAAGCGCGCAAAGTCGGCACCAATCGTTTTCGCTTCATTATAAACGGGATTAGGCAAAAAATCATGACTCAATAACCCTTTCCAGTATGTCTCGAATGAATTATGAATCGAATGCCAGTGCCAATAAGCAACCATCTCCGCACCCGATGCTAGATGGCTATACGCTTGCAAACGTAATTGACCAGGATATGGCGTCCAATGAGAAAATGCTTGGGCCTGAGTCTCGATCACATAATAGTTTTTCTGCTTCAATGACCTTGCCATATCTCCACCGAAGGATATTTCAATTCCCGTTAATTCATCCTGTGATGGATGATATATATCTACCCCAACAATATCGAACGGTTCTGCCGCAGCATAATGATCAACAGACGATTGCACACCATATGAATACCCGCGCCAATCAAAGTCGAAGTTTTGCGTCACAAACTGATGCTCTGTCTTATATTCATTAACGATGCTTACTTGCCATGCCAAAAACTCATTAACTAGCTGTCTTTGAAAACGATCAAATTCGGCTCCAAGACTCCCATTAATTGTACCAACTACCGCAGGGAAATCCTCCCATGAATTAATCCGATTGCTCCAATAATCTAAGCCTAGTTCAGCATTCAGATGATCAATGCTTTCATATTTCTCTCGCATATATTTCACGAATTTTAACTGTACATTTGGTCCAGCAGTTCCATAATGCTTCGTTTCGTTGTCCGTCTGATAACCGATAACTGCTGGATGGCGACTCACTCTACTCATTAATTTACGAATAATACGCTCTGCATAGAACAAATAGACAGGATGCGTAATGTCCATAATTTGCCGAGCGCCATAACGCCCTGCTCCATCCTTCGTCACTGCTAATACATCAGGATGTTCCTTCACCATCCATGTCGGAATCGCATACGTTGGCGTTCCCACGATGACATGGATACCTGCTTCATGCATCGCATCTAGTACACGATCAACCGATGAAAAATCGAAAATCCCATTTTGTGGCTCATGTGTACTCCATGTTGATTCAGCAATACGAACGACATTAATTCCTGCATCCTGCATCATCTGAATATCCTCTGCAAGACGATCTGTTGGCATATATTCATCATAATAAGCTACACCATAAAGCAACTTATTCATCGTTGTATCCCCTTTTGTAAGATCATATTAGTAGAAGCTATCCTTTTACTGCACCTTCCGTAATGCCCTCCATAATATAACGTTGGAAGAATGTATACATCACAACAACAGGCACTGCCGTTAACACTAGCGATGCAAGAATTAATGCCCAATCCTTGTTATATTCACCAAATAGTACATTCGTAGAAAGAATTAATGTGTTGTGATCTGCATTTGTAATCATAATTAATGTAAGTAAAAAATCATTCCAAATCCAGAGGAAGTCTAAAATTCCAATTGTAACGGTAATCGGAATCAATAATGGGTAAATGATTTTGAAAAACGTTTGAAACTCATTACAACCATCAATTTCTGCTGCTTCCTCTAGCTCCCGTGGAATTGATTTTACAAAGCCATGGTAAAGGAATACTGCCATATTAACTCCTAAGCCAATATAAATAATTGCTAAACCATAAATGCTGCCCTGCACATGTAATGCTTTCGCCATTCTTGTTAAAGGAATCATAATCGAATGAAAAGGAACAAGCATAGAAGCGATGAACAACATAAAGATAAAGTTGCTTAATTTGTTATTCGTACGAGATAATTTATAGCCTGCTAATGATGCACAGAATACGATGCCCATAATTCCTATACCTGCAACGATCGCAGAATTAATTGAGCTTTGTACCATATTAATACGATCAAATGCTTCCACATAATTGGAAAACCGTAATGTTGTTGGCAACGAAATAAATGATTTGAACATTTCTCCATCTGTTTTGAACGAGTTAATTACAGCCATATAGATTGGAAAAATAGCAATAATTGCACTTAATGATAAAAATATATTAACGGTCCATGAATTAATTTGTTTTATTCTCATGCTTCTACCTCCTTTTTCTTCGTCATTCTAATCTGAATTAGAGTGAATATTAAGACAAGGATAAATAGAATAACCGACTTTGCGCTGGCATAACCATATCTGAAGTTGTTGGAAAATGCCTCTTCAAATATGTTCATCGTAATCACTTGAGTACTTCTACCGGGTCCGCCACCAGTTAAACCGAAGACAACCTCATATACTTTAAATGCATTATTTAATGTTAAAAATAAACAAATGGTAATGGCATGAGTAATCATAGGTAATGTAACGTTTCTAAATTGCTGGAAAGCATTAGCTCCATCGATAACAGCTGCCTCTTTCAAATGCTGAGGCACACCTTGTAATCCAGCCAAATATATAATCATCATATAACCAACACCGTTCCACAATGAAACGATTAAAATAGCGATAAAGGAATATTTGGGATCGCCAATCCATGATTGTCCTAAAAAAGTTAATATCGTTTTTTCAGCTAATTGCGGAAATACTTGCGTAAAAATAAATGTCCACATGAATGCACTTATAATAATACTAATCATATTAGGCATGAAAAATATAGTACGGAAGAAGCCTTTACTTCTTGTTCTTGATTCAATAAATACAGCAAGCAATAACGCAATAACATTTTGAAAGACTACCATGCACACAACATATTTCAATGTAAACCATACGGAGTCCATGAAGTAAGGATCTTCTTTGAATATTTCAATAAAGTTTTCTAGCCCGATAAATTTGTACGTCGGATTCAGACCATTCCAATTTGTAAAGCTGTAATATAAGCCACTAATCGTTGGAATGAGCAAGAAACATAAATATAATATAAAAGCCGGTGCTATAAACGCCAATAAAGAAATATATTTCTTAGAGCTTTTCTGTAGCATTAGCCTGCTCCTTTCTCCTGCCATCTGGTGTAATGGAAGGATGATAATAGGCAGCATTATGTCCCTACTATCATCCCGACCCCATTAGTTATTCACTTTATTGAATGATTGCCACGCTTTATCTAGTGCATCTATGACTTGCTCTTTTGTAAGCTGACCTGCAAAGTAAGATTGTAATCCTTTACCTACTTCATCCTTCACAACTTGTGGGATAGCAGGATCCTGATAAGCTTTACCCTCTTTGACAAATACTGTAGCATCATCTACCCAAGGGAAGCTTTCAAACGTATGAACCGTCGAAGTTGGGTTGAACATTAAGGATTGGAACAGCTCGTTAGAGTACTCTTCACTCATAATGAAATTAATAAAGTCGATCGCTACTTCTTTGTTTTTACTGCTTTTTGAAACTGCTAATGATGTTGAAGCACTAAGATTAATTAATGTTGTATTAGGATCATCATTGATTGGAAGTGGAGCAACACCAAAGTTCATATTCTCATTGGACTTCAAGATCGTTTCTGCAAACCAAGGTCCTTGTAGCCACATTGCTGCCTCACCGTTACCAAACTTAGCCGCACCATCATCGCCACCAATCTCTAATGCACGATCCGTACCGTTCGCATTAATAAGATCAAAGATATTGAACATTTCGGACATTTCCGAGAATGAACCTTCATTATTATTCATTCGTGCAATAAAATCACTATTACCTGCTTCAATTAATGCACCAACAGACAATGGAAGTAATAGCTGAGGAATCCAAGCTTCTTTGTAAGATAGTAGAAATGGTTTAACATTAGCAGCATTCAACGTATCTACAACCGCTTTCATTTCTGTTAACGTTGTTGGGACTTCTAAGTTATGCTCTGCGAAAATATCTTTATTGTATAAATATCCCCATGATAATGTTTCTAGAGGTAGAGCAACGACTTTCCCATCATCAGAAGTAACTGCTGATTTAATATTGTCCATTAACGTTGCTACAAATGGTTGATCTGATAAATCCTCCAAGTAGCCTGCTTTATAGAACGATGGAATTTCATTAATTGCATGTAGTGAAAATACATCAGGTGCATCATTGGATGCTAGACGTGTTTTCAAAATTTGTGGTGCACTATCTGAATTCGGTAACTCTAGTTGTATAGTAAGATCAATATTTTTTTCAACTTTCACCTTCTCAGTAAAGGCCTCCGCTAATTTATCATATTGTTCCTTAAAGCGTGGCTGTGCAATAAATACTTTCAATGTAACACTTTTGCCTTCCAGCTTATTACCGTTGCCTGTGCCTGGAGTATTTTCTGTATTCGTCCCTGCACTATTGCCTCCGCATGCCGCTAATACTGTAGTCAGTAAAATAACAACCATTAAACTGCTAAATATTTTTCTCATTGATTTGACCTCCCAATGTTTTGTGATTACGCTTTCATTATATTGTAGTCCTCTCTCTTTGAAATTGGACTACACGGTACAAAACTATTGGACTATTTTAAACCAGTGGACTTTCTCATCTCCCCTGGTGCAATTCCAAAATGTTTACGAAAAACACGATAGAAATAAGATACATCCTCGTAGCCTACTAATTCCGCGATCTCTTTAATCGACTGAGCGCTTTCAGTTAGATGGTAATGCGCCAACTCCATCCGCAGCTGAACAATATAATCAGTAATGTTAACACCATACTCTTGTTTAAATATTTTGCTCAAATATTCCTTACTTACATAAAACCTGCTAGCAATCTCTTCGAGTGTAATATTATTATTGGCATGTGTCGTAATATACTTTTTCACTTCTTGGATCGGTAGCTTGTTTTTATATTTTCTTTGTATAATTAACGCTTGCAAAGCAGTTGTATATTGTTGGTGCACATCGTGCAATAGTTCATTCATCGTTGCAGGAATAACCTGAGCGTTGACTAGTTCTAATTGGATAGAGAAATCATTGATCAATTGATGTAATATGACAATCCATTGCTCTAATAATTTGTCATACACATTTTCATTATTAATTTGTTCAAAATCTACGGCTACTTGCTGAAATAGCTTGTCCAATTGTCCTTGATCTAATTGTTCAAAAATAGTAGTGATCTGCTTTTCGTACGAATGAAAGGTATAGGATAATTCAATATCAAGGATCGGATTTAAGTTGATCATGCTAAGTTCTACAATATTTTCCTTACAGCGCTCTAGTACATCGTTGAGCTCCATAGCATCAATCGGCTTCAATAAATATTCAACCGCACTATATTTAATAGCCTGTCTAGCGTATTCAAAATCATCATATCCACTAATAACAATCGTCAACACATTGGGATAATGCGCTGAAATATATTGCATAAGCTGAGTACCCGTTACCCCTGGCATCTTCATATCGGTAATAACAATATGCGGCTCGAATTGCTCCATAAGATTAATCGCTTCCTCGCCATTGTTCGCTTCACCTACAATTTCCAGTCCCAGTTGCTCCCATTGACCGAAGGCGCGAATAAGATCACGATTCCATCGCTCATCGTCAACAATAATAACTTTAATCATTATCAATCAATCTCCATTCTCTATTGGAATTCTAACTGTAACACTAGTTCCGATAAACTCATCACTAGCAATGTCTATGCCATAGGAGTCACCAAATCGCATTTTTATTCTGGAAACAATATTAGATAAGCCTATCCGGTTTCCAATTGACCAAAGATCTCGCTCAGATTGTAGCCTTTGCTCTAGCAATTGTAATGTTTCCGCCTTTATGCCCACACCATTATCCTTTACTATAATCCACACTTCGTCCCCATGCGCTTCCATACGAATATGAACCGACCACGCTCCTGTCTTATTTTCTAAGCCATGGAAAAATGCATTTTCTACAATCGGTTGTAACGTTAATTTCGGAATAAGCACATGCTCCAGCGCGTTATCTATTTCAACTGTATACTGTAATTTTTCTTTGAAACGTTGCTGTTGAATATGCATATAATGATTCAAATGCGCCATTTCAGCAGATAGAGTCGCTAACATGTCAGGCTCTCGAATTACATAGCGGAACATTTCACTTAATGAGCGTATAACAGCATAGCTTTCTTGCGGTGTACTTGTGTAGATCATGCTGCCAATCATTTGCAGCGTATTTTGTAGAAAATGCGGATTAATTTGAGCTTGAAGCGCTTTAAGTTCAGCTGACTTTTTATCCAAATTCATACTGAATTCTGTTTTAATATGCTCTTGAATTCTACTTTGCAAATTATATAGTTTATTTTCCAACATACCTATTTCATCAATTCGTCTGCGATCAGGTGCTTCCATTTTCCGCATAAAATTCAACCCGCGAATTGATCTAGCTAAATGTACAATCGGATATGAAATTTTCCAACCTAAAAAAACAGCAGCAATTATCGTAGAAATAACCGATAATAATCCAATGATAATACCATATTGCATCGTCTTCGTAGCACTTTGATTAACTACATGCTTCGGAATCACTTTAATTAACGTCAAGTCAATTAATTCATTCGTATTATAAAAAATAAATTCATTGTCCGTACGAATAACTGCTGGGCCACCCCTCAGATCTTTAACATTCGCCCATGTTGCCTCTGACATTTCTAGACCTGCTGGCTGATATAGCTTATTGCCTTCCCCATCAATCAATACGATCGTATGTTGTGCTCCTTTATTCATAAGATCTAATGTTTGATCGAACATACTCCAACGAATATCGAACGAGATATAGCCTAACCTTTCCCGATCTTCAAACCGATTAATACTCCGCGTCATGCGGAATTTATCAGGATCACTCAGGTCATTACTTAATATTAGATCCTTATTCATATTAGCAAGCATATTAAAGTAATAGGGCTTATCGGGGGTGATTGCCATATGACTACCAGAAGAATTAATTGTGAAAATCCGTTGCTTTGATTGCACATATACTTCAACACCGACCATATGGTTTTTCGCCGAGTAATAGGAACTGGTTAATAGATTATCAATATTTTTTTGCTCAGTATACTGTTCTGCCACACTTTTCTGTTCTTGATCCCCAAGATAATCCATCATATCAGGGTTAATGAGCACCGAATACATGAGATTACTTAATTGCTCAAATTGTTGATCCAAATAAATCCCTGTCCACTTTAGATTGGATAGGTTTGTATTAACAACTTCCGTTTCCATGGAACGACGTGAATTATCCATCGCTAATAGCGTCACTGCAAGCGTCGGTATAATCGCTATAAATACCATCGTGACAATAAGGCGAGTCCGAATACTTTTGCGAATCGGCTGTAATATAAAGTTAATTGTTGTGTTCATATATTTTCCAATGTTCATATTGACTATCACCTTCTCCATAAAAGTGCTGTGAAATTATCTGTTTTTCCAACTTTAACCGTTAAATTTTACAACAAAAAAATAAGCGTAATATATTCCATTGTATGAACAGAATATATCACGCTTATTAATTTTAATATAGCCATTGTCAGAAAAGGTCATGGAGCTTGCTCAGCTTCGATTGAGTTATCGTGTTTCATATTGGAAATATTCGAACTTCGCTGGGGCTGCTGTAGCCTGCTTTGTTCCGTTAGCAAACATCCCTATACATACACCAGTAAATGAACCGTCTGAATCTGGTGAAATATGACTAGCATCCTCACTAGTAATCGAATGCCATTGCTCACGATCGAGTGAATATTGTAGCTCATATTGCTGTTCTGTAGAGGTAATGGCTAACCATACACCTGTTTGCTTCGTAACAGCCAGGAAGCTAGCTTCCTCCTGCTTATTCTTCATCGTAATTGCAGCAATTCCGAATTGTCCCTCCTGCTGACTTACGCCGATAGCATAAAACGTATTGTCACTTAGTCGTGCAGCAATACCTGCATGTTCCCCATCAACTATAGGGGCAAACTCCATATACGTTTCAATACGCATCGCATGATGAAGCTGACGACGGCATACGAATAAATTATTTTGGCCATCCTTCAAGCTATACTCATTACCTACTAATGTTAAGTATCCATCGTTGCTAGACAATGAAACTGAAGCTTCAACAGGCAATACTCTCGTATAAATCCAATCCATATTTAACGGCTGCTGTGCCGAAAATGTCGTTACAATTTTTTCTGGCGCGACTTGCATGACTACATCCTCACGAGGCTGAAGTGTCGGAACTATCACCGACATATCAAGTCCTACATGACCTTCATTATTATCGATCATCGGCCAGCCATCTACCCATGTCACAGGCGCAAGATATGTTTCACGACCTAACACACTACCACGATCATTACGCAAACGAACCGCTAGAAATAACGCCCACCAGTTGCCGTCAATATCATCAAGTAACTCTACATGACCTGTATACTGGATAGGATGTTCTTTGATTGCATTATGTGTAAGTATCGGATGCTCTAGCATTTCAAATGGACCGTACGGATGATTGCTCCGTCCAATAATTTCACGATGCATTGGGCCGGTACCGCCGGATGCCGTCATCATATAGTACATGCCATTAATTTTGTATAAATGTGGGCCTTCAACCCAAGGACCTTCATCGCCTTCAAATACAACAACTGGCTCCGATAATGCCTCACCTGTTGTACGATCAATCTCATACTGTATAATATGAGAGGTTTCTCCGAAGCCCGCTTGCACAGATACATATACTTTTCCATCATCGTCGAAGAACAACGATGGATCAATATTTCCGTAAGGAATTTTTATCGGGTCACTCCATGGTCCTGCTGGATCAGCCGCTGTAACATAGAAATTACCGATGCCGTATACATCCGTTGTAATCATATAGAACAAGCCGTTATCATATCGAAGTACAGGAGCATATATTCCTTCCGAGCTATTACGTGCAAGTAGATTGACTTGGCTCTCCCTCGTCAATACATGGCCGATTTGCTTCCAGTTGACAAGATCTTTACTATGGAAAATCGGCACTCCAGGGAAATATTCGAATGTACTGGTTACCATATAATAATCCTCGCCAACGCGAATCGCACTTGGATCGGGATAAAATCCTGGAAGTACTGGATTCGTATATTGTATTGATCTAGTCAGCTCATGATCGACTAAGCGCCAGAAAGAATCTTTTGGCTCATGCTTTTCATCAAATACAAATGGCCAGTTTTTACGACCTTTGACGGGAAAGTCATCAAGCCAAGTGTAATCCTCGGCTGCACCCCAGAATGTTACAGCTGTAATAACATCTTTATATTCACGGAATAAATCAAAAATTTCTTTATAGCGTTCTGCTTGCTTCGCTAGCATTTCTGCTGTTGGCGAAGTAAGATCTGTCCGACGATCTTCATAATCGAAGACAGATATATCAAGCTCAGTAAATTGTAGTTGTAGCCCTAGAGCTGCATACTTCTCAATCGCTTCGCGAATGTCTGCAATACTTGGCCCTGAAAGATTCCAATGCCCTTGCAATCCAATACCATGAATAGGTACGCCACGATCTTGTAGTGACTTCACAAGCTTAATAATTTTGTCCCGCTTCTCTGGGTTGCATTCATTGTAGTCATTGTAGAATAACAGCGCATCCGGATCAGCCTCATGTGCATAACGGAAGGCATGCTCGATAAAATCTTCACCGATAATTTGTAGCCAACGCGAATCACGCAGCCATATGTCACTCTTATCCTCAATGACCTCGTTCACAACATCCCAAGCATAGATGCTTCCTTTATATCTACCAACAACGGTATCGATATGAGCTTTCATACGGGATAGCAATAATTCACGAGATGCTGGTTCACCATTTTCACCCTCAAAAATCCAATCCGTCATCTGATTATGCCATACTAAAGTGTGGCCTCTCATCTTCATACCATGCTGCTTCGCAAAAGCTAGTAATTCGTCTCCCGCTTCAAATGTATAACTATTTTCTTCAGGATGAACACTAACAAATTTCATATCATTCTCTGCTGTAATGCTATTAAAATGTGTAGCTAGTAGTTTTTCTGAACCTTTAATAGTCTCAAGGTTTACTGCTGCACCAATATCAAAATAGGACTTATACACTTCCCATAATTTTGGAATAACGCTCATCCAATTTCCCCCTCCAACTATTCATGTCTCTTCGTACTTTTCATAAGGTTGAATAGTACGAAGAGGAATGTGCACCGTTCTTGATCGCTTCAATTACTAGGGCATTGTTATATTAGTAAATCGTTCTGCCCGCTGCATCTTCAATGCCTGATTTGCGATAGAAATACGTATTGACAGTATCACGCCATTGCTCAGCATTTTCTAGCTGCACTTCAAGTCTACCTAATATATGAGCATGACGCTCAGTATCCACAACTTCATTAAGCTCATTCCACTGACTAATCCAGTACCGGACACGTTCTACTCCAGTGAAATGCGTATCATAAATGTGCTGAATAACTGTTTTCCCTAAATGTAGCATATGTGTATAAGGTACATGATGGAAGAACAATAGCAACTCATCTGGACAAGTATTCACATTTTCATAAAGCTGTGCATTCGCTTGTTCGTATTGCCCAATATAACCTGTTCCATCAGCAACGGTACGATTTACACCAATTCCTTTATGATCGGCAAAGTGATACGTACCCCATTTGGAATATTCATAACCATCAATATCTGGACCATAGTGATAATGAGGTGTGACCATCCAGCCTACTCCTAGCGGAGAAGTATAGCTTTCATAGATCGACCAAGATTCCATTAGGAAAGTATTGATCATTTGTTGTACTTGACGATTCGTACCGAATGTCAACGCTGTCCATTCACAAGCAATTTGTTCACTAGTTTGCTCGGGATTCCATAATAGACGACCATAGCCATATAAATTCGCCTGTGATAGATGATGCCCTGTCCAGTTGTCATCATCACCAATACTTGTTACAGCAGCGATACCGCTATGTGAGTAAGGATGGACATTACCCGCTGCGATTTCTTGAACGGTACTGCCTTCGCCTTTATGATGTGTATCAAACTGAAGTACCTCTTTCCACTGCGGGATTAGGTAGCATACATGATGTTGTTGACCTGTATATTCTTGAGTGATCTGGAATTCCATCACTTGGTTTGTTTGTTCCATTGCACCGAATAATGGTGAAACTGGCTCACGAACTTGGAAATCCATCGGACCATTTTTAATTTGCAATATAACATTATCTAAGAAGCGGCCATCTAATGGTTTGAAATGATCATATGCTGCTCGCGCACGATCAGTAGAACGATCTCTCCAATCCTGATGACAATCATAGACGAAGCATCTCCATAGCACTAAACCACCGAATGGTTGTAATGCTACTGCTAACATATTAGCTCCATCTGCATGATCTCTACCGTAAGTAAATGGACCAGGACGATTTTCCGAGTCAGCTTTCACAAGGAAGCCGCCAAAATCAGGAATAGCCTCATATACTTCTGCAGCTTTACGTTTCCACCACTCTTGCACACGTTCATCTAATGGATCAGCAGAATCTACTTCTCCAAGCTCTATTGTAGCTGCATAGTTCACACTAAGGAATAATGTAATGCCATACGCCCTGAAAATTGCTGCAAATTGTGCAACCTTTGGTAGTAGTTTTTGTGTAATTAGAAATGTTTCATGATGATGAACGTTAACGTTGTTAATTGCTATATTATTAATTCCGATTGAAGCCATTAATCTTGCATAATCTCGTACACGCGGTGAATCTACTAATAGCTCATTGTTATGATAGAAAATAGACTGACCTGAATAACCACGCTCGATGCTGCCATCCATATTGTCCCAATGATTAATCATTCGCAGTTTATACTTTGGCGTTTCTTGAATGTTCAATGCTTCTAGGCTTTCGCCCTGCTGTATGAGACGTAACAAATGAAACACACCATATAATGTTGCTTTTTCTGTGACACCAGCGACGATAATGTAGGAAGACTGCCCTACTGTAATTGTTTGCACAAGATAGCCTTCATCGTTACTTAATGCCGCAATTGGACCAACAATCGCATCCGATATATACGAAACACTGTCTTTTGTACCAACAACTAGAAAAGTATCATTAACTGCTTTAGCTTCATTAATTGTCGGTGTAATCCCTACTAGCCTTGGAATCGCTAATTGAAGCTCTTCTATAGCTGATTGGATAGGACCTGCACCAAGCTCCGGTGCCACAATAATTTCTTTAATATATTTACAATATGAATGCACTAGTTGCTTGTCCTCAATTGCATCATATCTTAACCAAGCCTCATAACCATTGTTATTCATCCGTTTGTCCCTCTCGTTGACTAAAAGCTGTGTCTTAAGTCCGAATAAACTTATCGAACGGACACAGCCCTAATATTTTCTATCTATTTGTTTAAAATCTCTTAAATTGCATCTTCGGATTGCGGGCTTTCAGAACCGAGAAGATGGAGCGCTACTTGAGAAAGGCGGAAGCGCAAATGTACGTTATTGGTACATGCGAACCGTACTTACCAAGTTCGCTCCATCTTCGATGTCGATTACGCTACTTCAGCATAACCATCGTTATCAAAGTCCGCACTTGTTTAACCCTTAACTCCACCTACTGTCATCCCCGTCACAAAATATTTCTGTAAGAACGGATACACGGCAATAATCGGTAAGCTTGCCACAATCGTCATCGTTGCACGAATTGAAGTTGGAGTTACAGCCGTAGCACTACCTTGTGCATTAGCAAAGGCATCTCCCGCAGTTGTGCCTGTTGATGTCGTTGATGTGGACAGTATTTTCATTAACTCATATTGTAATGTACTTAGCTTGAGATTAGATGAGTTATATAGGAATACGTCGAACCATGAGTTCCATTGATATACCGCTACGAATAAGGATACTGTTGCTAATGCCGGAACCGTAAGCGGCAATACAATTTTCATAAATGTTGTAAATTCACCAGCACCATCGATTCTCGCAGATTCCATAATACCATCTGGCAGTCCTTCGATGAATGATCGAATAACGATCATATTAAATACTCCGACAAGACCTGGAATGATATATACCCAGAAAGAATCTAGCAGTCCTAACTCTTTCGTTAATAGATAGTTAGGAATTAGTCCACCACTGAAGTACATTGTGAAAATAAAAGCTATCGTTACAAATTTACGTAGTAAATATTCAGGTCTACTAATCGTATAGGCTAACATCGCCGTTGCAAATACTGATGTGATTGTACCGATAATTGTACGAGCAGCAGAGATAAATGTTGCCCAAAAAATTGATGATTCATTGAACACATATTCGTAGTTAGCCCAAGTCCATTGTCGAGGCCAAATGTAGAGTTCCCCACGAATAGAATCGTTTGCTTCATTAAAGGATAGTGCAAACATATTCAAAAATGGGTAGAGCGTAACAACCATTAAACCTATCATAAAGACAATATTAAATGTATCAAAAATTTTATCAGGTACTGTTGAGTACACTTTACGTGATGATTTGGCTTGACCCATCGTTATAGCCTCCTTACGTGATGATTAGTACAGTCTACTCTCGCCTAGCTTTTTCGCTACGGAGTTAGCTGCCATGAGGAAGATAAAGCTGACAACGGTTTTAAACATGCCGGCGGCTGTCGCTAAACCGTAATTACCCATGTTCATCCCGTATTTCAAAACGAATATATCAAGGTTTTCGGAGTAATCCACGTTCATACCATTACCTAGTAGATACTGTGGCTCAAATCCAGATTCCAGAATATGCCCAAGATTCATGATCAACAAGATTACAATAACCGATTTCATGCCTGGAAGTGTAATGTGCAAAATACGTTGGAGACGACTTGCACCATCAATTTCAGCTGCTTCATATTGCGAAGGATCTATCGTAGTAATTGCTGCTAGATAGATAATTGTATTCCAGCCGACATTTTTCCAAACCTCTGTAGCTCCTAGAATACTCCAGAAGTATTCACCCTTACCTAACCACAGAACAGGTTGATCAATCAGATTCATTTTTAACATTAAAATATTAATAATACCTTCTGGTGCAAATGCTGATTGAACAATATTGGCCGCAACGACCCAAGAAATAAAGTGAGGTAAATAACTAATCGTTTGTACCGTACGTTTGAACATAATACTTCTAAGCTCATTCAATAAAATAGCTAGAACAATTGCTGTTATGAATCCTAAAACTAAGTTAATTGAACTCATTACTATTGTATTTCGCAATACACGATAGAACGCTTCTTCTTGGAATAGAAACTTAAAGTTAGCTAAACCAATCCATTCTTGCTCGAACAAACCTCTTGATGGTCTAAATTTTTGGAACGATATTGTCCATCCCCAAAGCGGAACGTACTTGAATATAAATACCCAAATAAGAAAAGGAAGAGACATTAGCATTAGCATTTTTTGCTTGGATAATGCTGTCATATATTTTTGAAAACGTGAGGTACCAGCAGCTGTTACAGTTAGTTCAGTATGTTTCTCCACCTGATTAGTCTCCCTTCCGACAAAACAAAGTTGCGTGAGTTAATGAGTTACTGTTATGAGAAGGGAAAAGCGAAGAACGAACTCCGCTTTTCCATTTATTTGTATCTTCTTACCAGTTACCAGCTACACGCTCTTTTACATTTTTTGTCATGAACGCTTCATAGCCAGCTACATCAAGTTTACCAAATTCTGCAACATATTCGTTCCATACAGATTCGAATTCAGCAGGTTTTGCAAATACTAATTTAGGGAAGTATTTTTGTTGAACATCTCCTGATTTTTGCTCGTAGATTTGTTCAGCAGAACCTTGTTCCTTGTTAACACTCCATGCTGGGAACCATGGACGATCTTGTGGTGCAGCGAATGGCTCTGCAAATGTTTGAATGTTATAAGCTTCAAGAATAGTCCGGTCACCTTCTGTGTATCCTGCAAAGGCTACTTCAGGTTGGTTACCTACGGCATAAGAGTTACCATCCGCGAATACTGAACTATTACCATAACGAGGCCAGCTGTACTCGAAGTATGACCAACCATAGCTGCGTTTGAATTCATTGTCATTACGTTTCGCAATTTGCTCATCGTCCATAACATAACGGCCTTCTTCATTTACGGAGTAAGTAACGCCTTCTTCACCCCATTGAACTAGCTTTTGATTCTCTTCTGTTAGAAGATTATCGAAGTATTTAATAATACGAACTGGATCTTTTGCACTTACTGAGATACCAATACCACGGTTGTTAACGAACGCTGGTGGATCGATGTATTGATCAGTAATGGACTCATCATATACGATTGGTAGTGCTACATAACGAAGATCATCATTACCGGCAGTTTTCAAGTTGTTTGTTGCATCGCCAACCTGCCAACCGTAGTTAAAGTAACCTAGAACACGACCAGAAGTTAATTTCGCAAGATATTGGTCTTTGTTCGCTGTAAATGTTTCTGGATCGAATAATCCAGCAGCATTGATTTCATTAAGCTTTTGCAACCAAGGTTTTTCAATATCACTTGCAGCGTATACTTTTGCTTCATGAGTTTCCATGTCAACGGTTACACCACCGTCATTAGGGAAACCAGCCAAGTGCATTGGAGCGTTCGTAATTGTAAAGAAGTTATCCTTTACACCGGCAAAAGTGATAAATCCGATAGTATCTTTACCATCTACAGTAGGATATTTTGCTTTATATTGAGCAAGAAGATCAAAATATTGATCTAAAGTTTTAATTTCTGGGTATCCGAATTCCTTCAATACACCACGTTGAATCCAGAAAGCACCTTGACCGATGTTAGGATCACTAATGTAACCTTGGTCAGCAGAGAATGGTAGAACGTAGATATTTCCATCTTCAGCTGTAAACTTGTCCATATAATCTCCGTATACACGCTTAATGTTAGGAGCATGCTTTTCGATCAAATCATTCAATGGTGTGAACGCTTCCGCATCGATCAATTTATCAATTTCACCTTCAGGAACGATAACGTCAGGATAATCTCCACCTGTAATCATAACTCCTGATTTTGTGCTTACATCTCCGACTGCAAATTCCATTTTCCAGTCAACACCTGTTTGTTCTTGTAACTTCTTACCGATATCTGTATCACTTGCAGTAATATCTTTGTTGCTACCAAAGCTGAAGTACGTATACGTAACTGGCGCTGTCTCATCTCCAGTTTCTCCGGAGTTCGCTCCTTTGTTGTTCGCATTATTACTTCCACAACCTGCAATAAGCAATACCGATGCCATTACTACTGCAAGACTTGTCTTTAACCACTTTCTTTGAGTCATAACTTTGTGCCCCCTTTTAGTAATGTTATTTTGTAAGCACTTTCAGTATAATTCTAATACGATGGACTCGTTACCCAGTAAACTATACATTGTCCTTTGAAAAGCATAGATATTTATGAAATCGCTTAAATTTCTATTGTTTTTTCGTATTTTTCTAAGTTAAATTACAAAAAACGACAATTACCAGCAATATTCAACTACTTATTCCAGTTCTTTCATGGGAAGTCGCAGCATGATACGTGTACCCGCTCCTACTTCACTTTCCATTTTATAAGTAAATTCGTCTCCATAAACGATCCGTAGACGAGTAAATACATTTTTCATTCCAACATTATCACCCATCTGCTGATCATCACTGAAATAGGCTTGTAATTCACCTAACTTATGTTCACTCATCCCCATTCCATTGTCAGAAATAACGAAAACAATAGATTGAGCCTCATGTGCAATCTGAATCGTAATTAAGCCAATACCGGGATTACTTTCTATGCCATGGATACTCGCATTTTCAACAAACGGCAAAAAGGTCATTTTCGGAATGAGCTGTTCATTCAGTGCATCCTCTACCGTAATTTGAAACTGGAGCTTATCACCAAAGCGATACTTCTGAATTTCTAGGAAGCTTTCAATAAGTTCGATTTCTTCACGAATGGTCACAAAGCTTTTTTTCCATGAAATCGATTTACGGAATATTTTCCCCATGTTTTGAATCGTTCGAGCCGTTTCCGACTCCCCCTTCATAAGACTTCGCATACGAATTGTCTCTAGCGCATTGAATAAAAAGTGGGGATTAATTTGACTATGAAGTGCATGAAGCTGTGCTTGACGCTGCCTAATCTCAAGATCCTTCTTCTGTATATCAGCGACATACACATCGTTAATTAAGTTATCAATACGCTCAATCATCCGATTAAACTCTACCGATAGTTCGCCGATTTCATCTCTTGCACGATCATAAGGAATTTGTTCAAAGTTTTTTCCTTTTACTTTCTTCATATGGCTCAATATTTTTTTCACGCGAACGTGAATTGAGCTGGAAATCATCGTAATAATCATCGTTGGTACGACAAAATTAATGATCGCTAATAGAACAATAAACTGTGCTGTTTGACTTACTTCAGACAGAATTTGCTCTTCATCTACAACACCATATAATGACCAACCGCCGAGATATCGATTATTATAATATGTTTTGGAAAAGGTTAATGCCTTCTGTGGTTGCTTAATCTCGGAAAAACTAATCGGACCTGCCACTAATGATAATTCCGCGTCATTACTATAATGTACGCTGTTTTTATCATTCATAAAGTAAACATTACCTTGGAAGCTAGAAAGCTCCATCAATTGCTTCACATAATCCATGTTTAGATCAATTTTAATTAGATGCTCGTACTTACTCGTCTGTTCAGTGTCTAACGCTTGAATAATACTTATACTTTTTTCAGTAACATATAGATATGGATAGGAATTGTTATTAGCAGAAAACTCCTCATACCACGGCAAGCTTAATACTTCTTCATTCAGTGATATGATGTTGCCTGAAGTTAATATGGTTGGATTATCCGTCATAATAAGTGTAGAACTTATCGTCTTATATTCTTTTTCAGAGCGATTAAATATACTTCTTATAGCAGCCAATGAAGCAATATACTGATCATTGGTTTCATAATGTTGATTCAAATGGCTATTGAGCACTGGATCTATATAATACAGATAAGCACTACCCGCCGCATCTTCAATAACAACACGTAATTCATTTTGCAATTGTTCTAGAGACAGTTCTGCATCCGCTGCTTTTTGATTTCTAATATTGTTCGTCGTCACATTGTAAAACACAACATTAGTTAATAAAATCGGGATAAATACACATAAAAAATAAATGACTACAAGCTTGTTTCTAAGCTTGAGATTATTAATATGAAATCTTCGCACTTGTCATCTCCACCTATTTATTTTTTGCCTAATACTTTGTTGCGATAATCAGTTGGTGTCATTTTTTCTAGCTTTTCAAATTGCGTCACAAAGTAATCTGCATTTTGGAATCCTACTTTCCCTGCTACTTCATACATACGTAGGTCGGTCTGTCTTAATAATTTCTTTGCTTCTTCAACGCGAATACCCAATAAATATTCGTTGAAATACGAGCCGTATGATTTACGAAAAAGTTGACCTAGATAGACGGAGTTCATATAGAATTTAGCGGCAATTCCTTTTAAATTAATATTCTCAGTATAATGATTATCGATGTATTTCTTAATTTTCTCGATGCTACCTTTCCCTTGTTCCCCGCGTCGCTCCAATATATATTGCGAAGCCTCCTGTACAAATCTAAGGAAGACATTCTGTAGTTCAGACAATCTACTATACTTTTTCTGCCAGCCTAATATTTCAGGTAGTAAGGTCAGTTCCTCTTCCTGACCCTCCATCTGACGCACAATATTAATAATGCCTATTGTACAACGCGTCAATGCATTCGCAACTGCACTCGGGGCAAAACGCATTGATCTGAATTGCTGAAACATTTGTTCAATCGTTTGTTCATAGGCGTCATGGTTATTCTCTTCGATTTGCTCAAGTAAATTGTTATAAATAGCTGTTTCAATATCAAAGTAATACAGTGGAGTTCCACTAACTTCTCTAGCAAAAATAACATATTTACCATCTTCAGCAAATTTGTAATTGATTACTTCTTTCGCGGAACTCGCGGAACTTGCGATTGCTTTTAGTCGATCAACCTCTGCCCCGATATAGAGCGTAATTGGTGCTTCTACACCTTTAACTAGTGCTAAGCGTAATAAGCGAAGTGCTTCTTCTAAAGTAAATGTTAGCAACGCTTGCTTTAATAGATCCATTTGTATGATCAAACCAAATTGATTTTTTGCTAGCGCATGAATAGGAATATGATAGGCTGCCGTTTCTGTAATATTGCGCAATAGATGATCCAATTGACTAAATAGTTCATGGTTATAATCACCATTACGCAACTGACCATCATGAACCTCCACGATGACATAGCAATAGTTTCCGCTAACAGGAATATGAAGTGCTTCCGCTAACTGTTTTTCATCTTCCTCGCTACACTCCGTATTCAGCAATGTTTCAATAACCGATTCATTTAACGGTTTTTCACCTGTTAATGTCGTTAATCTTTTTTTCGATAATGCACTAGCTACACGACGTAGTGTCGCTTCTAGCTCCTTCTCATCAACGGGCTTCAATATATAATCTGATACATGATAGCGTAATGCTTGCTGCGCATATGAAAAATCATGATATCCACTTACAATAATAAATAATGGCCGATGCTTCCCTCTTTCATTCACTTCCTTAATTAAGGCTAGTCCATCTAATATCGGCATACGAATATCAGCAATAACAAGATCTGGCTTCAGCTGTTCGATCATTTCGATAGCTTGTAGACCGTTCTCTGCTTCGCCACAAATCTCATATTGCAGCTCATTCCAATTCATTAACCCTATAATTCCTTTTCGAACGAAAATCTCATCATCAACCAACAATACTTTGTACATATGCAACCTCCTAGAACTTTTTATGAATTTTTTGAGATACTGGCTGTAATAAAAAGTAACTTCGAAAGCATATTGCTAATACTTTATATAGTAAATATTATACTTTATCCTCTTGGCGTAAATAGCATAACGCTAACACCTACGACACATATCGCTGCACCTAACCAGTCATATAAATCTGGCACTTTCTTGTCGATACCCCATCCCCATAGAACAGACAATACAATAAAAATACCACCATAAGCAGCATATACTCGTCCAAATGTCGGGAAGCTTTGAAATGTTGCAATGATCCCGTATAACGCCAACGAAATTCCGCCTATTACACCATAGTAAGCAGGACGACTTTCTCTTAGCCATAGCCAAATCAAGTAACCTCCCCCAATTTCAGCAACTCCTGCAACTACGAAAAGTATTAATCCGAACAACATATGCTAATTCGCCTCCTTATTAAATCATACTATGATCGAGATCAATACCTATCATACTACAATAAATATAATCTTTAACACTATTCATCCATCGCTTTATTTTACTACGCATCCAAAAAAGTAGATCAACGATATCTTGGGATCAGTTAAGTTGCATAACCGTCCTATCGATAACCTTGATCTACTCATTGTACATTTGAACGTGATTACTCTATTTTGTGAAAAGGACATTGTGCCCCACGATAATAATTGGGGTTAATATCCGTTTCATTATATTTTGTATGCCATATTACAGAGGTTGTGGGAGACATCGGAGGAATAAGCCAAGACCAACGAGCATTAACCTCTCGTTGTTGCTGATTTTCTTGCTCGCAAAATAGTCTAAATTGTTCTGACGCTGTATGATGATCAACGATACTGACTTTGTTTTTCTTATAGGAGTAGATTACCGCTTCATTCAATTCTACTAATGCTCGATCTTTCCACATCGTCACATTACTGCTTATATCTAACCCCATACTCTTGGCAACAGCAGGTAACATATTATAACGATGCTCATCGCCAAAATTACGAGTAGCAATCTCAGTCCCCATATACCAGCCATTAAAAGGTGCTGCGGTATAGCGAATACCTCCTATTTCTAATTCCATATCCGATACGATTGGAACAGCATACCATTGTAATTGCAATTCACGAAACGCTGAATAACTTGGATGCTCTATTTGTACTTCTTTAATGATCTGCTCTGGAATATTACGATAACATGGTGGCTCATTATTGATCTGTATAACGAGTGGTAACACATCATAAGCAGTTCCTGCTCCACGCCAACCGAGCTCCATACATAAAGTC
>DXHF01000385.1 GCA_019113605.1 Candidatus Paenibacillus intestinavium | reverse complement strand
AAAACAAATGACTTCAATTTCTTCAAATCATACGCTTGAAAATGGAACAGCATCTCGTGGTTTCCAACGTATGGAAGAAAAAATTATGATGATGGAAGCAGAGGCTGATGTGCAGCGTTCACCATATGGCTATAGCTCATCAAGATCTACAGCGGCAACTACACAAGCACCACTTACTGCTGCTGACATCGAGCGTCAAATGAAAGTAGAAGAACAAATTCAAGCGATGAAGAATAAACTTAATCCTGTTGAGTAATCGTATATAATTATAGAATACAAGGAAAGCGGACCGAATATCGGTCTGCTCTTTCTTGCATAATGACAAACTGAGAGCGAGGAGCTTCGTGAAAAATTCGAAAGAGTTACCTAACGAAGAAAAAAAAATCAGATCTAGAGTCATGCTAGAGACATTTATCTGGTTATTAATTATCGGAAGTTTTTTGCTAATTATATTGCAAGGGGCAGGATTTCTGCACATTATGAGTCTGCAAGGGACATGGGTGATTATAGGCTTATGCGCACTTGGAGTAGGGCTCGCTGGATCGGCAATCTATCAATATTTTATTAATTCTCGATTAAAAGCTTCGATGAGAAAATTGCTTGCACAGCGAAAAGCTTATACGCCGATCACATTGATTGGAAGCGAGGATCCAGTTAAAGACGATGAGCAGACGGAAGAAGATTCATTATGGGAAGAACAAGTGCGTTTCACGGCAGTTATTGAGGAGCGTCAAAGGCTAGCGAGAGAGCTACATGATGCAGTAAGTCAACAATTATTTGCGATTTCGATGACGGCGACAGCTGTTAGTAGGACGATCGAACGTGATTGGGAGCGTGCGAAGCGGCAGGTTCAGCTTATTGAAGAGATGGCGTCTGTTGCACAGTCTGAGATGAGAGCGTTATTGCTTCATTTACGCCCTGTACATTTGGACGGTAAAAGCTTAGGCTTGGTATTGACGGCGCTAGTTAATGAACTACAACAGAAGATCCCGATGCAAATTGAATTAGTTGTCGATACATCGATTGTAATGCGTGTCGAGATCGAAGATCATTTATTTCGGATTGCTCAAGAGGCATTATCTAATGCGCTGCGACATTCTAAAGCTGAGCATATGCTTGTGAAGCTGTATAAGCTTGATCATGATGTACATATGATGATTCAAGATAAAGGTGTAGGGTTCGAGATGGGCGCCCGCAAACAAGGCTCCTATGGTCTACTAACGATGGAGGAGCGGGTCATTGAACTAGGTGGGCAATTCAGGCTTTCTTCAAATGTTGGTGAAGGTACGACTGTATTTGTATCTATCCCTTATGAGCCTCCAGTCGTGAGGTAGGTTCAAAAAGTGGACGCCCACATAATTGAACCCTTAATAAAGTTACGAATGTAAGTAGAGCTTAGGAAGGGGTTAATACATGGATAGACCGATTTCGGTATTATTAGTAGATGACCATGAGATGGTGAGAATAGGATTAGCGGCAGTATTGGATACAGAGGATGGAATTGAAGTAGTTGGCGAGGCAAGTAACGGCTACGATGGCATTAGAATGGCAACAAGCTATCGACCTGATATTATATTGATGGATCTTGTTATGGAGCCTATTGACGGCGTTGAGACTACTAGACAAATATTGGAGGTTCATCCTGATTGTAAAGTAATTGTGCTTACTAGTTTTATTGACGATAGTAAGTTATATCCTGTTATTGAAGCAGGGGCATTCAGCTATTTGTTGAAAACTTCACGAGCAACGGAAATTGCAGATGCAATTCGCGCGGCGGCAAGGGGGCAATCGGTCATCGAAGCACAAGTTGCTGCTAAGATGATGAATAGATTGCGTCAGCCGAAGACTGAGCCTAAGCAACAACTACATGATCTATTGACAGATCGTGAGATGGACGTATTGAAAAGTGTAGCAAGAGGGCTGTCGAACCAAGAGATCGCTGACGAATTATTTATTGGTGTTAAGACGGTGAAGTTCCATATTACGAACATATTTAACAAATTAGATGTAGAGGATCGCACGCAAGCAGCAATTTACGCACATAAGCATGGAGTTGCAGAGTAAATAATAGTCCCTATCGTATCACGCAATATCAATGATCGTACAACGATTATTGATATTGCGTGATTTTTTATGCTCTTTTTCTGTCGAGGAAAACGAACAATTGTTACCTAATGGCAGCTTAGCTACTGTCATAGCATTGTTGCTGTCGAATGACCCAAAAGCCGCACCGTATAGCGGAATTTGCGTCCGTAATGTCGCACGAAAGTTGCCAAAGTATTGCAGGACATCGATAGTATTAAGCGTATTACTATACCTTACAAGGGTAATAAGAAAGTAAGACAGGGTTCGAGCAAGCTCGCCTGTCAGCCCGAAGCAAAGCTCAAGAAGTAAGGTTTCAAGGAAGTAAGGCTCAAGGAACTAAGACAGGGCGCGAGCAAGCTCGCCTGTCAGCACCAAGAATATGACATGAAGCTAGAGAAGTGAAGCGCGGAACGTACGTAATTGGTACGTGAGCACTGGAACAAGCGATGAATGGCATATTAGCAGTCGAATAAGCAGCGAAGCGATACATCGTGATCACAGGCGAGCCGAGGGGGATAATGATGATTTATATGA
>DXHF01000384.1 GCA_019113605.1 Candidatus Paenibacillus intestinavium | reverse complement strand
ATCGTAAAAGAACTAAGCACCGATTCTACTAAACATATAAAAGCAATTAGCAAATAATAGCCGTTGCGCAGCCAAGCAGGCGCAGCTACATATACCAAAACGGTTACAGCAATAAACCCGCCGCTCCACATCATTCCATAACCATTTCGCACAAATAATAGAAGTCCAAACAACGTTAAAGCAGCAATAATAATTAAACCCGCCTTTACCTTGCGATGGGCGAATAACAAAAATAAAAAGACTGCAAAGAGCGCTGACCCCATATAACCAGCCAACGAGATCGGAATTCCCTTCCACGTACTTGTATAGGATGAGAGGGTTACACCGCTCTGATCACTGAACAGATGAATGTACATTACTTTTCCAGACAGCACTAAAGTAGCCACAGCATGCGAAAGCTCATGAATTAACGTATCTACATTACGAAAAAAGAATGAAAATGGGGTCAATCGAGTTAGGAACGCCGTCACAATTAAAACTACCGCCATTTTGAGCCATGAATAAATATTATCCCTCCTCTATCCAGTCAAACGATTAACGCCAAAATCAATGATTCAAATAAAAACATTACATTATGCCGTTATACTGATGAATTCATCTTGAAAATACAATATAGTCCGTGCTAACAGGTTCAATACCAGCTGCCCGAAGTTGCATATTAATCTGGCCTCGGTGATACTGACCATGAAGTGCTACATGAGTTAAAATATCGCGAATCGAATTCTTAATTTGTTTCCCTTTACTATTTGAATATATTATTACGTGGTCTAGGTCCTTATTTGATAATTCAGTTAGTAATGTTGTGTAATTCTCTGTATTTTGTTTACTAAGTTTGACACAGTCTGCAATATTACCATCCGACCAGATTGGTAATTGTGAACTATCTTTTCCATTTAATCTAGCTATCCATACTTGTTCTGCACAAAGAATATGAAGAAATAATCGGATCTGTTGGTCATTAGCTTCAACATTGTGCAAGGCTTCTAGAATACGTTGATTAGCCCAATATAAATGATCAAACATGATTTGAATTGTTTTCAATGATATAGCCTCCTAAATGATCAAAGTGTTGTTAGAGTGTTATCGAATATCGCTTAAGTTCCATAGCCGCATCCGTGCGGCTAAATACACTTCTAGCTTCCACTTCAAGATTCGCCAAATCCGCTAACATATACCGCGAGCTAAAATGAGTAATAAATAGTCTCTGAGCTCCCGCAGCTTGCGCAATTTCTGCCGCTTGTAAAGCTGTTGAATGTCCATACTCATATGCCTTATCGGCCAAATCATGTGTAAATGTTGCCTCGTGAATAAGTACATCTGCCCCTTTGCCGAGCTTCACAGCATTATTACATGGCCTTGTATCGCCAAGTATTGTAACAATACAACCACGTAACGACTGACCAACTGCATCAGCAGAACGAATGACACGCCCATCCTTCAAGGTAACATCGTCACCTGCCTTTAATTGCCCGTAGACAGGACCCGGAGGAACACCTATTTCAGCGAGCCAACGAGCATTAAGAACACCCGGTCGATCATGCTCCATAATTCGATATCCATAACTATCGATACGGTGATCTAGCTTAGCCACCTCGACCGTTAAGTCATCATCCTCGAATAAGACTCCCTCTACAACTTCCACAATCCGCAGCGGATAGCCCAAGTGAGTTCCGGTTATACGAAAGTTCGTCTCTATAAGCTCACGCAATCCTGGCGGTCCATAAATATGTAAAGAATCTGTACAGCCAAGCGATGAGCGGCTGCTCAATAAACCAGGAAGACCGTAGACGTGGTCCCCATGCAAGTGAGTAATGAATAGCTTACTCATGCGGGTAAGCTTTAAGGATGTATGTAGCAGTTGATGCTGTGTGCCTTCTCCGCAGTCAAACATCCAAAACGATCCACTATTCTGGGATGTTCGTAGTGCTATGGATGTTACATTCCTTCCACGAACCGGCATACCTGCGCTTGTACCCAGAAACCAAAGCTCCATCATGTACCTCCACTAATTGTAGTCCAACTTGTATATTCTACCTTTCATTATAATATTTGATACAATAATCCTTTAAATATTATATCGAGCAAACCAGCAATAATAACAACGGCAATAATTATTCCGATAATCAGTTTCTTATTCTTTCCCGTAATCCACTTCAACAAGTTCGCCTCCTACTTGAAAAATAACATGATCATAAGTAGCTTAATTATATAATAATTGCTAAAACATTTATATAACCATTCGAGCAATCTGTCTATTCTCTGCTCAAGTCAATACAACAACGAGACCGCCGTAAATTGATCGGCGGTCTCGTTATATTATTATTATCGCGGCAAATGTGTACCGTATCTAGGAAGAATAACATCCTTAGTATAAACATCCGCTCGACGTAGTGTTTCTACGATAGCTGGCATGTCTAATGCCGCTATAAGTTCATTCAGCGCTTGAATACCTGCATCTGCATGCACTTCTCTTTCTTCCGCTGTTTTCAAGAGCGGTGTTGCCATATGATCAGATGGTTCATTAAAGTAAGAACCAACTGCGCCTGATTGATAAGCGTACTTACCTAATTCATTACTAGGATTTTTGTCCATCCCAGCTAACATATGATCAATACTATAAGTAACAGAATCAGATTCTGGTACATTTAATGGAACATCTTCTAATCTACCTAGAACTTTATAGGCTCCAATGCTTATATCATGGAATGATTCTAGCAAGTTGCATTGAGCTGCTTCTGCAGCCTTCAACATATCCAAATATAGAATGGGCACCTTCGTCTCGTCAAAGAAATCACGCACCATACCGCTTAATGTCATATGAGCCGGACCATGACTAGTAATATAGACTTGTCGTCTAAAGCCTTGATTTAATAATGACTTTGCAATCTTTTCTAAATATGACATGCCATCTTTCACACTCATTTGTATCGTCCCTCGACCGATAATCGTTCCACCTGCGAAGAAATAAGGTAAGTTGTGCAAGACAAGACCATCGGATGCTTCTGCCATTTTCAATGCGATAGCCTCTGCCAAAACAGTTTCAGCATCTAACGGCAGCGCTCCATGTGTTTCGGTTACCCCAACTGGAATATATATAATATCATTGCGATCTAAATATTGTTCTACTTCACCGTTTGTCATTTTCGAAAGAAATCTTGTACGCATGTAAAACCCTCCTGCTTAGATATCTATAATGATCCATTAATCATCATATTTTCTTAATTCGCTGCTCTTCTCTCCTTCAATGCTGCATACATTTCAGTTGTTCTCTTAGCATTAAGGTCATAGATTAAACCTACACCGATTAGAATGAGTATAAATGCAAGGATTGGCATACCTGTGTACATTTTCAAAATGCCATTCGCTACCTCAGGTGATTGGGCTTTTGCTCCTGATACGAAACCAACCCAACCTAAAGCATAACTTCCTATAGCAGCACCTAGACCCATACCAACTTTTCTAGCAAATGAGTATAGTGAATACAATGTTCCTTCATAATGTTTTCCAGTTTGCAGTTCGGCAAAATCAATACAATCTGTTACAAGCGCCCACACAACCATAACGAAAACAGAAGAACCTATTGTAGCGACGTTATATAACACCATAAATAGATAAACATTATCAATAGTAACCAATGTCATTACTAGCGCTGCTACAAAACTAAAGAGCGATGTTGCAATAATTAAGTTCCTTTTATTGAACTTTGCAACTAATTTAGGAATGATACCGAATAGTATAAGCGTAACTCCGATGCTAATAAAAGAGTTAATAGCAAAAGCACCTGGCATTTGATAACGTTCTGCAAAAACGATTGGTGCTAATTGAGATACACCATTTATCATAAGAAGTGAGCCAATAGATGCGACCATCATTCCAATTAACGGTCTGTTTTTGATTGCTACTGTAAATGCATCCTTGAAGCTATAATCAGACTTAGTTCCTGCTGGTTTATCATCGCGGATACGTTCAGTTGTTAATCGAATAAGTCCTGTATACGCCAATACAGATAAAATACTAAACACAATAGCGATATAGAAAAATGCCTGTGGAATTACAGCTCCAGATTTATCGTAAATAAACATTGGCACAAATGATAAGAAACCAAGCCCAACAACCATACCGCCAATAGCACGAGCACGAGATAATTTAGTTCGTTCAACAGGATCATTCGTAATAACGGAAGCAAGTGAACCATAAGGGATAGAATCCGCTGTGTAAGCTACACAGAAAAATAAATAGACGAATACTACCCAAACATGCGTTGCAGTAGATCCCCAGCTAGATACATCAGCAAAAGCTAATAAACAAGCTGCTGCTAATATCCATTTGGAAATGTTAATGTACGGTAGAAATTTATCTCCGGATTTACCAAGCTTCCAGCGGTCTGGAAGTGTCCCCATAATAACATTACAAATAGCATCGAACACTTTAGCCAATAGAAACATCGTCCCCATAAAGTAAGGGCTTACACCTAATACATAGGTACAAAAGATTAAGAAAAATGAACCTATATATAAATTAACGAAGCTTCCTCCTATATCTCCTAACGCGTATCCTACTTGATCTCTTACCCCAAACTTCTTCATAAATTACCCTCCTAGTATTTCTTGAAGTCATTAATGTACTTCATTCTGTTCAAGAAAATATAAGCTAAATAGCTTCACGTGTAAGCGCTTTATCATCTGCTTGATTATAAGTATACATCGAATCTTAAAAGTAGTTTTGCACTACAATTGCATGTTTTTATAGTATAATTGCATCATTTGTATTCGATTCAAATTACATACAAAAAAAATCGTCAGCATTTCTGCAACGATTCCTATTGTCAGTCTGCTAGTTGAAAACAGCAGCGGATCACTTTTAATTTTACGCACGCTTCTCTTTTTAATTTCTAACAAATGTTATGGATTAAACGTATCTATCATCCAATTGGAGAATCTTTCCTTTTCTTCATAGTGTGGGTAGTGAGCCGATTCTTTATAAGATATAAATTCTTTCTTGTTAGCTTTAATTCCGTCAAAAAACTGCTTGGCAGCATGGGACGAAGTCATAAAGTCATAATCTCCCATAACAAAATAAAATGGCAGATCCAGCTTTTTAATTAAGGAAGGCAATGGACGACTCATCACTTCACCAATTAGAATTCCTTGTGAATAAATCATTCCTTTATAATAACGTATGACATCGAGCATGTTGTATTCACTGCTGAACGTCATTCCAAAGAAACTGTTATCAGGATTATCCATCAATCTTGCAGCACCATTGTATCGTGTAATAATGTCTCTCGGTGTAAATGTCTGCCCTTGATTAATGGCTTCAGAAACTTGATTCAATCTTGCTATGTCATCATCATTACCTGCAAGCTGAGCTTGTTTCATTACATAATTCCAACCGTCCTTCTCACTTTGCTTAGTATCTCCTACCTGACCAATTCCGATGTAGGCTTCATATTTTTCCGGTGCTTTATGGGCAGCCAAAGAACCAATGTAAGTACCGAAGGAATGGCCGATCAGGATCACCTTTTCCTTGCCAAGGCGTTCAGAGATATAATCCGTGATGGCCAGTATATCATCAACCAACAAGTCCGATGATAAATTGGAGTAATCCTCAAAAAAACCATAAGACTTTCCGCTTGCTCTTTGATCATAGTTCACGATGGTAAATCTGGATTCCAATACATCCTGATATTGCTTGGCGTGCGGAATTTCAGATGCGCTCGGCCCACCGTGTACATACAGAATGACCGGATTCTCTACATTTTGACCGCGGATCATGATTTCATGACCTGTTCCATTGATCTCTACTTGTTCCAGTACACTAATACTATTTTCCCCTTTTATTTTCGTAGTCCATGTTGGAAAGTAAAGAACTACCATTGAAAGTATTAAAACAGCAATACCGATCCCCAAAAATAATTTCTTCATTTTTTTCATCCGAATTACCCCTCTCTGCGCTTCAATCTTTCGAAGTGATTGTTCCGCATGTTATAAATTTAACCTTTAAAAGTCATATAGATATAGTGCCATTTAGTCATGAATCCCCGTTCTCTGCAAGCAATGGATACAAAAAAGTCTTGGCTTTGTTGCTTCAGGCAACAAAGCCAAGACTTTTTCAGTGCTCTTCCGTTTGGACAGGCTCTTTTTTTACCATTTCTTCTTGTAGTATTCTAGTTCCTTTAGAAATTCTGCCATGTACTTCTCCTCAACCGTAATACTTTCCATATTACCAATCTTTCAAGTAGCTGGGT
>DXHF01000383.1 GCA_019113605.1 Candidatus Paenibacillus intestinavium | reverse complement strand
CACGCTTCATATATCTCAGAATAAAGCCGAGACGAGTTGTAATGGAGCGTGAAATAATGATAATAATGATACTAGCTACGATAATATTAATAAGTGCTGTCCAAAGTACAAAGTGGCGGGACGTCTGCACCTCCTGCAATATTTCGCTTTTAGGTACTAACGCAATCAAGCGCCAATCCTGCAATGGATCTGCATCATAACTACCATTTTCAAACATATACAAATCATCATTGCTTGATAGACTATCTAACGTAATTCTTTCATTAACCCAATCGACATCTGGATCGGTCGTAAATTGGATTGCCCCTTGAGGATCAACGAGGTACGTATGACCAGGTACATTGAGATTCGATAAAGTGGCCGCGATAGAGTCCGTTTTTAATTCAATTTTTAATACTTTATCCCAAGTATTGTATGAATCATAATAATCCATTACCCGAAGGATGCTAAAACTATCACTCTTTTCTTCTATTCTTCCTGAAATAATACTATCCTCTCGCGGCGAACGAACAAACACAGGCTCACTGGAAGTCAGTCGATCTAGAGCGCGAAACCAATGCTTTAATCTAACATCATCATCCAAGTAAGCAATACCACCAGAATGCAGCACCATAGGATTATCTACGTAAATTTTAATATTTTGGACAGAAGTGTACACCGGAGTGTAGCTATTCAATATTCGACGTAAATAATTATCATAGGCTTCTACAAAATCAGCAGGATTACTGTAATGATCATCTAGCAAAGTATACAAATTATAATCGGTATAGAAAATAGACGAGACACTTACCGCCGCTTCAATCTGCATCCAAAATTCATTATGTACCTGCTGCAAGCTTATATTAATATCCCCTATCCTTTGTTCACGTACATTACTACTCATCGTATTATAGAAAATTACATTTGTTAAAATGATCGGCAAAAATACGCAACAAATATAGAGCACAAGAAACTTGTTGCGCAATCTCATATCATCTAAGTGCAATAGCAGCTTCGCTTTTTTCATTAGCTTCATTATTATTCACCTACAATACTTTGAAACGTTTGGCGATATGCCGTCGGTGATAACTTCTCTATTTTTTCAAACTGCGCTACAAAATACTCTGGATGATTAAAGCCAACCTTCTCCGCTACTTCATAAATACGCAAATTGGTTTGCCGCAATATTTTTTTCGCTTCATTAATTCTAATTTGCAGTAAGTAATCGTTGAAATAGAGATCGTATGTTTTTTTGAATAATTGACCTAAATAAACGGGATTAACGTAAAACTGTGCTGCAATTGTCTTCAAACTTATTTGCTCGGCATAATGGTGATCAATATATTTCTTAATCCGTTGTATACCGCCTTTAGACATTTCTTTACGTTCTTCAGCAATACATAAGCCACATTCTAATAGAAACGTTAATATTAATTGCTTCAATGCGACAAGCTCAATATTATAATGATCCCAACTCAGTACGGCATGGAGCTTGGAAATACGTGTTTTGTCTATCTCCATCTCATGCAGAATTTGTAAGCAATCCGCTACTAGCTTATGTAAACTTGCTTTGATCGCTTCAATTGAACAATACTCAGCACTAAAGCGAAGAAATAATAAATGTAATTGTTTTGTAATACGCTGTTCGTCATTTCCTTCCATATCTAATAGCAACTGCTTATAATGATCTGCGGGCAGCATAATATGTCTAAGCGAGTAACTAGCAAAATCCTTGTAATCAAATAATTGTCTTTCATCATAGTACTTAAATTGCTGCGCATATTCAGCTGCTTCGTATGCCTCTTTCAAGAAATCAATTCCGTCATGAGATGAGCTATAGTACAGATGAATGGTTCCTTGTTCAAGTGACGAAAGCTTACGCTGTATTTGCTTCATTAGTGACGACATCGAAGAAAAGTCTTTGAGCCAAGATTCCTTAATAATTAATCCTAATTTCCCTTGCTGTGGATATAAGTATTGCGATTCAAAAAATGGTAGCAACTCCTTGATCTGGGCGATATACTGTGGTAGCTGATCGATTGGATACATATCTCGATTTTTGATTACAGGATATTGATTATATTCAACAAATGCAAAATAATATTGCTCCGTTATTTGTAACTTCAAATCCTTATAATACGCAAGTAGCTGAGCCTCCGTAAGCTGTTCCTGCAAAATAGTATGAAGCACCTCTTCATGATGATGCATAAGTGTATGTCTCGATTGTTTCTTTTCATTTTGCAATTTCGCAGCTATATCCATAAGACTATGTTCGAGACTCTGTTCATCAATTGGCTTTAGCAAAAAATCACATACACCATATTTCACCGCTTGCTGTGCGTACTTAAACTCATCGTAACCGCTTACAATAATGAATTTAGTATTGAGCTTCGCTTCGTGTACGACTTTATGGATCAATTGAAGCCCATCGCATTCAGGCATTCTGATATCTGTAATTACGACATCGGGTTGGTGCTCTACAATATAATGGAATGCGTCCTCACCATTATCCTGTTCTCCGATTACTTCATAACCACATGACTCCCAATCGATAATTGCTCTTAACCCTTGTCTAAAAAACATTTCATCATCCACTAATAATATCCGATACAAGTGCCTCACCCCCACTAATAGACTACTATAATGCGGAGATAATTCCAATGAAAAAAGAAAAAACGACACTGGATTTTGAGAGCAAGTGTCGCTTTTTCAAAGTTTTCCCTAAGGTCGACTTCATCATATGTCTACTCTATTTATTAACGATATTAATGATTGCTTTTCATCGCTTCTGGTCTTTCGCATCTAAATGCCACTTCATAATGACGTCCCTCGGCAGATGCAATATGGAAACCATGCATAATTTCTAGCACTTGTAGCGCTAGTTCACCGCTGGCGCGATGTGGGCGATTTTCTTGAATCGCCTTCGCCATATCTAGTAAACCCACTCCACGATCATTACCGCCAAATGGATGCGTTAACTCAACGTCCTCAAACTGCTCGCTGCCTGCTCTGCGTAGCTTAACTGGTCCACCGAATGTGTTTGGATCGGGAACGATGATCGATCCTTCGCTGCCGTAGATTTCAATATTAGGTAAAGAGCTTCCACCCAACACATCAAAACTCGTAACTAATGTCGCCGTTGCTCCGCTTGCAAAATCGATAATGCCATTAATATGTGTTGGCGTTTCTACTTGAATCATCTGGCCATAATTCGGCTCACTCGAAATTTTACGCTGTGGGTAAGAGATAACTGCTGAGCCCGTCACACGCTTAATTGGACCAAGTAAAGTGATGAATGCTGATAAATAATAAGGTCCCATATCGAACATTGGACCCGCTCCCTTAGCATATAAAAATGCCGGATTCGGGTGCCAACTTTCAGGACCGCCCGATAACATAAAGGCATTAGCTGCAATTGGTTGACCGATTGCACCATCGTCAATTAACTTCCGGCAAGTTTGAATGCCTGCACCTAGCACAGTGTCAGGTGCTACACCAACACGAAGCCCAAGCTCCTGAGCTTTAGCAATGATTCGTTGCCCATCTTCAACAGTAACAGCTAGCGGCTTCTCGGAATATACATGCTTTCCTGCATCAAGCGCAGCTAGACTAATCGTTGCATGTACTTGTGGAATCGTTAGATTCAATACAATATCAATCGATGGGTCAGCTAGCAATTGCTCCGTTGTTAACACTTTTTCAACCTTATATTTATCAGCTTTTGCTTGTGCTAGCTCTCCGTTCAAATCTGCTAATGCAACAATTTCAAGCTCTTCATAATGAACACAATTTACTAGATAAGCATCACTGATATTACCGCAGCCAATAATCCCCACTCTAACCTTTTGCACGATATTCTCCCCCACTAATCTAGACGATATTTAATAAGATTAACTATTCTTAAATCTCATTATACCTATACTCTACTCGCATTTTGCAATTTCAACAATAACTTCTACTGCTTTTTGCATCGTGTCAATCGATACAAATTCATATTTTCCATGGAAGTTCTCTCCACCTGCAAATATGTTCGGGGTCGGCAATCCCATATACGATAAACGCGAGCCATCTGTCCCACCGCGAATCGGTTCCACGATAGGGGTAACCCCAACTCTAATCATGGCTGCATGCGCACGATCTACAATGTCCATGCGTGGTTCAATTTGATTACGCATATTGTAATAACTATCCGTGACCTCAATTTTCACATTACCTTCACCGAACTGCTGCTCGATTTGTTTACCAACATTAATAATAAATTGCTTGCGATCCTCGAATGTATCATGATCAAATTCTCTTATTATGTAATGGAGTGTCGTTTCCTCAACGCTGCCTTCGATATGGGTAAGATGGTAGAAGCCTTCATACCCTTCAGTATGTTCCGGAGTTTCATACTCTGGCATTGCCGCTTGAAAGGCATAGGCAATACGCGTCGCATTAATCATCTTACCTTTTGCAGTTCCTGGATGAACGCTACGACCATAGCAGGTTACCGTTGCACTTGCTGCATTAAAGTTTTCATATTGCAGTTCCCCAAGCGGACCACCGTCCATCGTGTAGGCATATTCTGCTCCGAATGCTTCAACATTGAACAAATCTGCACCACGACCGATCTCTTCATCAGGAGTAAATCCTACTTTGATCGTACCATGCTTAATTTCAGGATGAGCCTGCAAATATGCCATCGCTGTTACAATTTCCGCAATACCTGCTTTATCATCAGCACCAAGCAATGTATTGCCATCGGTTGTAATTAACGTTTGTCCTTTATATTTCAATAGTTCGGGAAATTGCTTTGGAGATAACACAATTTGTTGCGTATCATTCAACACAATATCTGTCCCATCATAATTTTCCACAATTTGCGGATTAACATTAAATCCCGTTAGTTCCGTTGCGGTGTCCATATGGGCAATAAACCCAATCGTCGGTGTTACAGTGTCTGAATTGGCAGGCAATGTTGCCATCACATATCCGTTGTCATCTACAGTAACATCCGCCAGACCGAGTTGCTGCAATTCTTCAGCTAGCTGCTTCGCTAACATTAACTGTCCCCCAGTCGATGGACAAGTTGTAACATTAGGATCTGCTTGTGTCCCTACCTTTACATAAGAGATAAATCGTTTTAGTAATTGTTCCTTCATAGTTAATACTCCTCAAAACTTTATTTTACTTCTAGATGTGCACTTCACGTAGTAAACTATACATATTTATTGTACAACTTCTAAATCCTTAAGTGAAATTTAACGAGAGCTTCTGCTAATTGGTTATATTTTACTACCAATCGTCAGAAGCTATTCGTCCTTTCAATAATTTTTTAATTGTTTATCTTTATGAAAAAGAGTTAGAAATAAGCTGCTATAGTAGCAATTTATTTCTAACTCTCTTATAAAGTAATATTTTTATCGTTAGAATGTGATAACACCGTATCCAATCAATACAACTACCACTAATAGCACCGCAAAAATAATCCAAAACGGTAATGTGTTTTTACCTTTTCTTTGACGAACTAAGATCATTTCCATCATACCAACAAGTATAATCGCTAATGCGATTTTCAAGTGATACACACCAGAATATCCACCTTGGAAGAACATAAAACCACCAGAAAAAATCTGAATTAGATAGAATAGTCTTAAAATCATATGTGTTACTTTTTTCACTTTTTCTTTTTTCACAAAATAACTGACTAAGAACAATATAATCATAATTAGCCAAGCTGCAGAATGCGTATGCGACATTCCAGTAAACATGTAATTACCTCCTTCATTTATTTCATTATGATATGTATGGACTTATTTCTTCTACATTAGAATTATACCAGTTTCGTAATAGGAAGCAAATCATATTAGTTATCATCTACGGCCTTTTTTCATTAACTTATCCAAACATAATAATTTTGTCACAGCTTATCCATCTTCTTCATGCTATCCATCGCTATACATATTGAATGGTCGCCTGCTGGTCAATATGTGAAATAGACAATTGTGGTAACTGATGTCGTAATTGACGAGCCAAAAACCTCATCCCCGCCTCTTCACTCTTCTGATGACCTACAATAATCATAGCAATAGCTTTTCCTTGTGCATTAGCATCTCTTATATACTCTGGAGTTTCCCATTCCAATCCTTCACCAGCGATAATTAATTGTATATTCCCCTGCTCGTACGCAGGGATACAGTTGTCACCATTACCACGGAACCCTAGACGTAACCACACATTTGAACATAACTGATCAGGATTTCCAATAAGCTGGATATGGTCAATTGCCAGACGGTTTTTCAAGTGCCTAGCAATTTGTCCCACCGATTGTTCTGGTAAATGTAATAAATCTACTTGCTCTTGTGCTGCATAAGAAGACCATTCCAATACGTCAAGAAACCCCGCCGAAATGACATCAGGGACGGAGCGATGTGCATAATCATGGAAACGAATAACTTGTATATTATGTTTGCGTAGAAGATCAAGCTTCTGCTCGATTACTTTACAATCACCGAATTGAGCATATTTATCATGATGTTGATAATAAATCGATTCATGTGAAATAATAACATTTATCCCTTTATCAACAGCCTTCTCAATCACTTCATAACTACATACAAATGCAGTCCCAATCGCTCGAACTTCTTCATTGCCATCGCCAATAATAATTCCATCTACCGTCTGGGCTAACTCACCTACCGGAGCTATTAATAACTCCATTAACTCTTTAACTAACATGTTGTCTTACCTCCTAGGTTGCATAACATTGTGTTATTAGTTCCATCTACTCTATTATTACTATCCTTCAATACCAGTCTGATTTTTGAGCATATACGTGGAAACCATTTTCTCATCCAGTCGATAGAAATACATCGCAATTAACATTCCGACATAACCTATAATCGGAACTAAGGTGAAAATCACCCATATGCCGTGCAATGCTTCCTCAGTTTGCGAAACACTTTGATTAACATATCCATAATAAGAAAGTAAAGCTAGACATAATGTAGAGGATAGCGCACCTGCAAGCTTCGTAAACATTGTCTGAACTGAAAATGCAACTCCTACTGTACGTTGTCCAGTAATGGCATTACCATACTCAATACAATCTGCTGTAAACATTCCATATAGTAGTAGAGGAATTTGCATACAAAGCACACGAATAGCTGCAATGATAAGAAACAGTGTAAAGTTATTATATCCTACTACATACTGAATGAGTGAAAGAATAATAACGAGGCATGAACAATAAATTGTCAGACGTTTTTTTCCGAAAGTGGCTATTAGCTTAGGCAGTAGTGGTGACACAATAATAATTGGCAGCACGAGAACCGCTAAAATAATAGTAAGCATGTTTCCGTCACCTAGATTAGATTCTGCAAAATAGATTGCGATCGTTTGTAGAGTATTCGTCGTGCTCATTAGCAAATAGCCAATATAGAAAATAAAGAAATATTTATTGCGCAGTAAGTACTTAAATATTTGCAAAAATGATGTATTCTGTCGCTTATAAACTACTCGCTCTTTCGCAACAAAGGGTAAAGGAATCATAGTTAGTAATGAAGCAGCACAATAAATAGCCATCGCTCCAAGCCAACCAAATGAATCAACGAACATTATAAATCCAGCTGTTAAAATCGCAGCAATGGCTCCCGTCATACGTGCTGTCGCAATTAGTTGATCTCGTTCGTATACATGCTTAGTCATCACTGTTGATAATGAAAACATTGGCGAATCAGAGACAGTGTATGCCATCCCCCACATAATATAGGTAATGTAAGCAAATACTAGTTTCATAGAATAACTAGCATCTATATTTACAAACGCAAATAACATGGTGAGCGGAACAATAATACTCGTGTATTTCAGCCAAGGTATGTATTTTCCTGATTTGAAGTGTAACTTATCTACAATTGCTCCCATAATCGGATCATTAAATGCATCCCATAATTTGGCAACTAACAACAAAGTCGCTGTAGCACCTAAAGATAAACCTACTTCTTCTGTATAGAAAAACGTAAGAAATTGAAGCTGAAGCATATACATTAAATTTTGTCCGAATGAAAAGCCACCGTAACTCCATTTCTCAAGTCTAGTTGTCATATTTCCTTTTATCGTCGTCATCCTCATTCCCCCTTATTCTTAAGCATTAGTAAAAACTTGCCATTACTATAATTGTATTATTTCATAAAACATCATTCAATTGTAAAATAACACAAAAATTACAATACGCTAAAAATACACCTTCCATTTGTAAAAGTATCTTATATACCATTACAAATGGAAGGTGTATTTTGTTTGTGTAGATTCAAGCACGCTTTCTACGCGTGACAATATCAAATATTACAGCAGCAGCTAGTACACCACCACGAATCATATATTGATATGAGATTCCGACTCCTAGTAGATTCATACCACTTATAAGAGATGCCATAACGATAGCACCAATAATTGAGCCCGTTACTTTCCCAACACCACCTGCAGCCGATACACCGCCTACATAGGCAGCTGCAATCGCATCAAGTTCAAACAATGTTCCTGCAGTTGTTGTTGCCGATTGTAGGCGAGCAGTGAATAATATGCCAGATAGAGCGGATAGTAGACCCATAGAACCAAAAACAAAATATGTAATTTTCTTTACGTTAATACCGCTTAGATGTGCCGCTTCAGGATTACTCCCTACAGCATAGATATGTCTTCCAATTACTGTCGATGTCGTTAGAAAATGATAAATAACTGCTACGATTAACATAATGATGACCGTCCACGAGAAGCCGTTATAACCAGCGAGAATATAAGTAATATACGCAATAATGACAGAAATAAATACTAGTTTAATAGCAAACATACCTGTTGACATAACTTCAAAATTGTACTTTTGTTTGTTTTTACGTTTGGAAAACTCACTAATAATATACAATACAATAATAATAGCACCAATAATCAATGATAATAAATTCAAATGCATTACTTTCATAATTGCAGGTATATATCCATTTCCAAGTGCATTAAATGTTTCGTCTTTAATACTAATAGTGCCTGACTTTTCAGTAACACGCAGTAATGCACCGCGGAATATTAACATGGCCGCTAGAGATGCAACGAACGAAGGAATTCCAATGGATGCAACGAGATATCCATTAAAGAAACCAACGACAATTCCTAACACTAGAATAACTGGAATAATAATAATGACCGGAACGCCTAATTGGGTTAGCAATATTGCTGCAATCGCCCCCAAAAATCCTGCTGCAAATCCTACAGACAGATCGATATGTCTAATAACAATGACTAACGTCATTCCCACTGCTAGTACAGCAATATACCCAGTAGCATCTAATAAGTTACTAATATTACGGGAGGAAATAAATAATCCATCCGTTAATATAGTGAACGTTAGCATGATAACAAATAATGCAATATACATTCCGTATTCACGTATATTTGTTTTCAGCATCGTTTTGGCTTCATGCATTAATTTCATAAACATTAACCTCCTAAAACTTTTCGTTAGCTTCTTAATATACTTCTTAGCAACGAAAAGTATCTTCGTAAGTATAAGCTAAAACTTTTCGTTTACTTCTTGAAAAGCTATTGTAATACTTCTAGTCAAAGTTCAAATCGTTCACTTGTCAGCACGAGTGGATGATTTGAACATCCAGCTTTTATTGCGTTGCTAGCTCCATAACCTTTTCCTGGCTAGCATCTTCTATTGATAACTCCCCCTTTATTGCCCCCTCGGCCATAACATAAATACGATCACTCATCCCTAATACTTCGTTCAATTCTGATGAGATCATAATAATACTCATTCCTTCTTGTATTAATTGATTCATAATCGTATATATTTCAAACTTCGCTCCTACATCAATTCCGCGCGTAGGCTCATCCAATATAAGGACATTAGGTTTAACATACAACCATTTACCTAAACTTACCTTTTGTTGATTGCCACCACTTAGATTGCCTACCAACTGTTCTACTGACGGTGCTTTAATATTAAGTGAATCTTTATATTGCTTAGAAATTTTCACTTCTTCATTTATATTAATTACACCCCGATTAGAGATTTTCACTAAATTTGCTGCTGATATATTTTGCTTGATATCTTGCAAAAGAAATAGGCCATTTCCTTTACGATCTTCCGTTACATAAGCAATACCAGCTTTTATTGCGTCCTGTGGATGCTTGAATTGACCTGATTTTCCATTCATTAGAAGTTCACCTTGCAATTTATATGA